>JAYUTQ010000701.1:0-2356 GCA_043755055.1 Chitinophagaceae bacterium
CCCGGATTTGGTTGCAAATGCGTTATAAGCCTGTTTATAAAAGCAGAAGCTTCCTGCTCGTCTCTTTTAAAATAAAGCTGATGGTAATAAGGTGAATCAAACCAACTTTCGAACCAGGCTGCCATAGGATAGTTTTGGTACAAATGTAATTTTGTTTTGGCCGGTATTTTGATATCTGGAAAATGTTTCTACATTTAACAATCGACCCAAATACTCACAATATGGTATCCTTTACAAAAGACGACATTAAAGCAATGTCTATGGAGCAACGCATGTCCCTAATTGATTTGATTTGGGAGGTAACGGATGAAGAAAATCCGGATTGGAAGGATGAAAGAAGTGATGATGAGATACTTGAAGATGACGGACAAGATGGTTTTGAAGATAACGATGTTCTAAAATAATGCTACCTGCTAAAATCAATTTCAACAAAAATTAAACATGCTGTAACATCGGTTAGGGTTATAGATATTTACCCAACATTCAATTTCTATTAACAAAAAAATTAACCAAGTCCACCCTTAATTGTGTAACTGCAAAACATATTACCATTGTTTTGTCTTACATTTTTCTCTAAACAAAGCCAACCTTTGCACGGTACTGTTTTACAATGTAAAACAATTACCCTCTATCAGTTTCCTACCATTTTACTATCCTGCGAAACGCCTACATTCGTAACGCTAATCTGCGTGTATGCACATTAGTCCATCTTCTCATTTTCAAAATTTTAGACCTATGAATTGGAAAGAATACCAGGAACAAAACAAAGACCGTTTCCTGAACGAATTACTGGAATTGCTGCGTATACCGAGTGTAAGTGCAAGAGGCGAACACAAGCAGGATATGATAGATTGTGCCGAAGCCATGAAGGAAAAGTTACTGGCTGCCGGTGCCGATACGGTAGAAATTATCCCAACACCCGGCCACCCGATTGTGTATGGCGAAAAAATAACCGACCCTACCAAACCTACCGTTTTAGTGTACGGCCATTACGATGTACAACCCGCCGACCCGCTGGAACTGTGGAACAGCGGCCCTTTTGAGCCATTGATTAAAGATGGTAAAATATATGCCCGTGGTGCCTGCGACGATAAAGGACAGGTGTATATGCACATAAAAGCTTTGGAAACCATGCAGGCTTGCGGCGAACTGCCCACCAACCTAAAGTTTATAATAGAAGGCGAGGAAGAAGTAGGCAGCCCCAACCTGGCCACATTTGTAAACGAGAATGTAGAAAAACTAAAATGCGATGTCATTTTAATCAGCGATACCGCCATGATAAGCCTTGAAAACCCAAGCATAGATGTGGGGGTTCGTGGCCTTACCTATATTGAAGTAGAAGTTACGGGCCCTAACCGGGACCTGCACAGCGGTGTTTATGGTGGAGCCGTAGCCAATCCGCTTACTATTTTAAGCAAAATGATAGCTAGCCTGCACGACGAAAACAACCATATTACCATCCCTGGTTTTTACGATGATGTGCTGGAAAGCAGCGAAGTTGAAAGAGCTGAGATGGCCAAAGCGCCGTTTGACCAAAAGGAGTTTAACGAAGACCTTGGCATAGCCGTAGAATGGGGCGAAAAAGGTTATAGCAGCAACGAACGTACCGGCATACGCCCAACGCTTGAAGTAAATGGCATGTGGGGCGGCTACACCGGCGAAGGTGCTAAAACGGTATTGCCTTCAAAAGCATTTGCCAAAATAAGTTGCCGCCTGGTACCTAACCAAAGCAGCCATGTAATTGAGCAAAAACTAATTAACCATTTAAAGAGTATTGCGCCGCCATATATTAAGGTAGCAGCCAAGCCGCACCATGGTGGCGAACCTTATGTAACACCGGTAGATAGTATCCCCTACCGTGCCGCAGCAAAAGCTATTGAAACGACTTTTGGAAAAAGCCCAATCCCGGTTCGTGGCGGTGGCAGCATCCCCATTACTGCCTTGTTTGAGAAAGCATTGGGTGTAAAAGTGGTGTTCCTTGGCTTTGGACTTGATAGCGATAACCTGCACAGCCCAAATGAGAAATACGATATTGCCAATTTTTACAAAGGCATAGAAACGATTCCTTATTTCCACCAGTATTTTGCTGAGATGAACGCATAATTTATGCAAGTCATTTGGTCATTGGTCAGTAAGTCATCAGTAACAGATACATTTTAAATCAGTAATCAAAGAGTCTGTCTCAAAAGTATGAGATGGCCTCTCTAATTTCTGACTAATGACCATCGATTTATTGACTATTGACTTCTGATTACTGACTACTGAAAGTTCACTTCACTTCCTGCATATCCACCACTCGTTTGTAATAGCCGCCAAGAGCTAAAAGTTGGTCGTGGGTGCCACGTTCGGCTATTTC
>JAYUTQ010000702.1:0-5175 GCA_043755055.1 Chitinophagaceae bacterium
AAGAAAAAAAAGAAAAAACATCGATTATAAACGTGTTTCTCTAGGAATGCGTTCAAAATACCTAATCCTATTTTTTATTAAGCTGAAATACAAAATAGAAGTCTTGTGTTAATCATTTTGAGGCCATAAAATAACCTTTTTGCGGCCATACTTTTTTTTAATTAGGCAATCTTTCGTAACTCATGACTTTAGCCTTGGGATTTTGGAAGCAGGTTTCATATTTCCCAAGGCTGAAGCCTTGGGTTAGGAAATTTGATGTATTGTTGAAAGAGCTGCGTTAAAATGTTAATAGCACAAACTTAACTTATGATGACCCTTGACTTTTGACTTTTGACTTTTGACTTATTATTACTCCACCATTAGCCCATCTTTCATTACCAGTTTTCTGTCGCTTAGGTTAGCTAGTTCTTCGTTGTGGGTAACTATTAAAAAGGTTTGGTTAAGCTGCTGCCGCAGGTCGAAAAACAACTGATGGAGCTCTTTGGCATTGGCACTATCGAGGTTACCGGTTGGCTCGTCGGCAAAAACAATATCGGGGTTATTAATTAAAGCACGGGCTACAGCTACCCGCTGCTGTTCGCCACCGCTCAGTTGGTTGGGTTTGTTTTGCAGGCGGTCTTTCAGGCCCAGTATCTTTAATAATTCTGTAGCCTTTGCTTCTACTTCTTTCTTATTTCGTTTGGCTATCCAGCCGGGTATGCACACATTTTCCAAAGCATTAAACTCTGGCAGCAGGTGGTGAAACTGGAACACAAACCCCATGTGCTGATTGCGGTATGCCGCAAGGGCATTGCCTTTTAGCTGATCGATACGTTGGTTATTTAGGCAGATGCTGCCGGCGTCGCAAGTATCGAGGGTGCCCAATATATGCAGCAGTGTGCTTTTACCGGCCCCGCTGCTACCCACAATGCTTACTACCTCGCCTTTATTTATTTGCAGGTCCACCCCTTTTAGTACCTGTAGTGTATCGTACCTTTTTTGAATGCCTTTGCCTATAAGCATGTTCACTTTTTAATTAGGAGTAAATGTAAGCAAGTTAGCAGTGTAGCAGTTGGCAGTTTGCAACCACAACTTATAAATCGTGCTTTTAAATTAGCAGTGTAGCTGTTTTTAGTTTGCAAAAAAAAACGGGCATCCTCGATTTTATGCAGGCAGTTATTAAACAGAATTGCTGACTGCCAACTGCTAAACTGCAAATTGGATTGCCAACTGCAAACTGCTAAACTGCAAACAGAATTTTATTTGTTTGGTAGTTTCGATTGTACGGCTACATTTGCACAAAATTGGAGGGCATACTATGTTTTGGACTTTAGAATTGGCTTCGCACCTGGAAGATGCACCTTGGCCCGCCACCAAGGACGAATTGATTGACTACGCAATCCGCAGTGGTGCACCTCTGGAAGTGGTGGAAAACCTGCAGGAACTGGAAGACGATGGCGAAATCTACGAAAGCCTGGAAGACATTTGGCCCGACTACCCGAGCCAGGACGACTTCTTTTTTAACGAAGACGAGTATTAATAATATTTTGCCCAACGGGCACTACAAATATAAAAGCCCTTTGATGCAAACATCAAAGGGCTTTTTTTATGCTAAAACCTTTCTGGCTTATTTCTTTTTAAAACTAAACTTGAAATAAATTAGTAACAGCGCCATTACAAAAATGATGCTGTTGCAAATAATAACCGGCCTTAGCATCGGTGTATTCATAATGCCGTAACAGAGCCATACCAAACAACTTGTGGCTACTATCAGCATCATTGTCAGGTTAAGGTCGCCTACACTTTTGGTTTTCCAGGCCTGCCATACCTGTGGTATAAATGTGATACTACTTAATGCAGAACCCACAAGACCCACCACTTCTGTTATATCCATTTTTATGGTATTTTATTTTTAAGCCGTACGCTACAGCAACTACCCACCCCCGCTTTTGCCCCTGGCAAAACCGCCCCTCCCGATGCATCGGAAAGGAGGATATTATCGCAGGCTTACTGCTTTTTACAAACCGTTACTGATATTGAATGTGTAAATGATCAAATGACTTTTGACTTAATTACCAAATAGCTTAATCCGCTTTGGATTCAATGCCCAACCTTGTCATTACTTCGTTACTTACACCAGTGGTGGAGTAGCCGCCATCGTGGAAAAGATTTTGCATGGTTACCATGCGGGTAAGATCGCTGAAGAGTGTAACGCAATAGTTGGCACAATCTTCGGCAGTGGCGTTGCCCAATGGGGCAATGGCATCGGCATAATCGTAAAAATCGCCAAAGCCTTTAATGCCCGTACCGGCGGTGGTTTTAGTGGGCGATTGCGAAACCGTATTAACCCTCACCTTGTTTTTTAAGCCATAATGGTAGCCAAAACTCCGGGCTATCGATTCCAGCATGGCTTTAATATCGGCCATATCTGTATAAAAAGGGTAAGTACGTTGGGCAGCTGCATAGGTTAAAGCAACCACACTACCCCATTCGCTAATAGCATCCAGCTTCATGGCCACCGCCAGCATTTTGTGCAGGCTCATGGCGGATACATCCACACCCTTGGCAAAAAAATCGTAGTTGGATTCGGTGTAAGGAATGTTCTTACGAATGTTTACACTCATGCCTATGGAGTGTAGCACAAAATCTATTTTACCACCCAATATTTCCTGGCTTTCGGTAAACAGTTTGGTAAGGTCTTCTACACTTGTGGCATCGGCAGGTATTATTTTAGAGCCTGTTGCTTCGGCCAGTTTGTTTATTTCGCCCATTCGCATGGCTATTGGGGCGTTGGTTAGCACAAAAGTAGCACCTTGTTCATGGGCCTTTTCGGCTACTTTCCAGGCAATTGAATTGGCATCTAATGCACCAGAAATGATGCCCTTTTTTCCTTTTAATAAGTTGTTGCTCATGGTTTATTTTTTATTTTTTGCATGCTCCGTTCTTTGGAGAAGGTGATCCCCGTTACAGTATTTACCGGGGCTAAAATAATACTAATTGGCAAACAGCCTTGGATGAATAAATTGGATGTACAGCGTACCAAAAACGTAGAAGTACAGAAAGGCAGAAACCAAAATAGTTATCAGCCACAATAAGAACTGTTTGCCACTTCGCCTTGGTTGTAATTTTTGCTCTAAAAATTTTGCCAGAAAATAAAATGGCAGCGATAAAAAAAGAACAGGCAACAAAAGCTTGGGATCAAAAATGGAGCTGAGCATGGTGTTATTTCATAATAAGAAAACAATCAATAATCAACAACCAATTTGCAATTTGCAACTACTACATTTTCATTTAATGTTGACAAACTGAGCATTGATTATTGAACATTATTTTGGGCAAAATACCTATCACCTTTGCATTACTGTAACAACATCTCTCTGGCATTTTGCAACACCGTAACCGATGGATTATCACCGGCCATCATATTCGCAATAGTATCTACACGTTCATTATCGCTGAGTTGTTTTATGCCGGTTTGCACCATGCCTTGTTTTTCTTTTTTATATACAAAAAAATGGGCATCGGCCCTTGCTGCTATCTGTGGCTGATGCGTAATGCTGATAACCTGATGGTGCATGGCAAGGTCTTTCATAATACTGCCTACCTGCCGTGCGGCTTCGCCACTGATGCCGGTATCTATCTCATCGAATATTAGTGTGGGCAACTGCATACTGCGGGCCACAATACTTTTTATGCTCAGCATTAAGCGGCTCAATTCGCCGCCACTAGCCACTTTGCGGAGTGGCTCAAATTTGCCACTTTTATTAGCATCAAACAAAAATTCAATGGCATCTGTGCCATGCATTTGCAGGCTTTCGGTGGTAATTTTTACCTTAAGCAATGCATTGGGCATGCCCACTTGCTTTAACAATGCAGTTATTTTATTTTCCAGTTCCGGTATTACTTTTTTACGATTATTACTAATCATTAACGCTTTTGATTCGGCCTCCTTTTTAAGTTGTGCTACCAGTTTTTCTTTTAGTAAAATGCTTTCATCTATGTTTAAAACCTGCTGTAGCTTTTGGTGCAAATCCGCCTGTATGGCCAACAGTTCTGTCGTGGCTTTTACATTGTGTTTTTTTAGCAATTTATAACCCAATGCAAGGCGTTCATTTACCGTGTTTAGTCTTTCTGGGTCCAGGCTTATGCGGTCGTTGATGGTTTCCAGTTCGTTGGCTATATCGGTTAGTTCTATTTGTGCAGAAAGCAGCCTTTCTGTAACGGCTGTTATTGCTACGTTCACTGCCTTGAGGCCTTGTAGCTGTTGTACAATTATTTTTAGCTGCTGCACCAGTGGTAATTCGCCATCGTTTAAGCCAAAATAACCAGCGGCCAAAACTGTCTTTATGTTTTCTGCATTGCTTAAAACCTGCAGTTCCTGGTCCAGAGTCTCCAATTCATTTTCCCTGATACCGGCTTCTTCCAGCTCCTCAAATAAGTATTTAAAGTAGTCTAATTCCTTATTTGCATTTGCCTGCTGATCTATTAATTGTTTTAGGGTTTTTTGCTCAGCAGCAAATTGCCTGTATGTATTTTGGTATTGCTGCAATAAGTCACCATTTCCGGCCAGGGCATCCAGTACCGCTCTCTGAAAATCATCGTCGCCCAATTCTAATGTATCAAATTGTTGGTGCATATCTACCAGCATGCTGGCCAACGCTTTAAGCTGCGTTAGATTTACCGGCGTATCATTAATAAAACTGCGGCTTTTACCATTTGCTGCTATCTCACGGCGAATGGTTATAGTATCGTCTGTATCTAAATCTTCCTGTAAAAAAAATTGCTTTATTTCCTTGCTAACCTTTGAGTGAAAACCAGCTTCTACAATGCATTTTTTACCATTGTCTCTCAGCACATTGCTATCTGCTCTTTCTCCCAATACCAAACCCAAAGCTCCTACCAGTATGCTTTTGCCAGCACCGGTTTCGCCGGTAATGATATTAAACCTGGGATGAAATGTAACCATCAGTTCGTCGATGATGGCATAGTTCTGAATAAACAGTTTGTGAAGCATGGTGCAAAATAGCAAATAACAGGAACGTGTATTAAATACGGGTAAAAAATACGTCCTGTTGAGTAGAAAATGACACAGTTCACAATCATTTTATTGCTTGCTTAGATACAAATTCTTGTTGGTGTAATTTTTGTGATTGTAATAAAACACTATGTAAGGTTTTATCGTATTTCTAATAGCCT
>JAYUTQ010000703.1:0-12367 GCA_043755055.1 Chitinophagaceae bacterium
TGAATAAAACTTTGGGCGTAAAACTGCCCGGTGTACCACACTACCCCTTGCCCCATGGTTACGCCAAACAGGGCCAGTAATACCATCTTAAAATTGGCCTTGTTGCCAAAGCTTTCTTTCAGTGGATTGGTAGATGTTTTGCCTTCTTTTTTCAGCTTGCTGAACAATGGCGATTCATGCATCTTCATCCTGATAACGATGGAAACCACCACTAAAAGTATGGATAGCAGAAAGGGCAAACGCCAGCCCCAATCGGCATAGGCTTCTTTGCTTAGGCTGCTCTGTACGGTAATGATTACAATAAGCGATACCAGCAAACCCAGTGTGGCAGTGGTTTGTATCCAACTGGTAAAATAGCCACGACGGTTAGCCGGTGCATGTTCGGCCACATAAGTGGCAGCACCGCCATACTCGCCGCCCAATGCCAGGCCCTGCAGCAAACGAAGCAGTAATACCAGTATGGGAGCCAATGCCCCAATGGTTTCGTAGCTAGGTATACAGCCTATTAAAAAGGTGGAGCCGCCCATTAAAACCAGCGTAAGTAAAAAGGTGTATTTACGGCCAATTAAATCGCCCAGCCTGCCGAAAAATAATGCCCCGAAAGGCCGTACAATAAACCCTGCTGCAAAAGTGGCCAGTGTACTGAGGAATGCCGCTGTTGGGTTGCCGGCCGGAAAAAACTTTTCGGAAATTACAACTGCGAGGCTTCCGAAAATATAGAAGTCGTACCACTCTATTAATGTACCCAGCGAAGAAGAAAAGATTACACTGCGGATGCCTTTTACATTTGCATCATTACTCATAGGGGGCAAGGTTTATTTTTATTTACAAAAAATCAGCCATCGGTTCATCGATTAGAACCTTAAAAAAATGCTGTTCACATCAATTTACCATCATGTACTATACCGGGTAATCTTATTTTACTTTATATAACTCTTCCCATCGGGAAGTAAACCTGGCACTCCGCAGTTCCTGCCGCATTTTCCAGTTTTGGGTGAGGCCGCTGGCGGCAAATTTCAGCATATCATCCCGTTGGCTAAAGTTGATATTGTCCATGGTATTCATCAGCATCCGCTGCTGGTTTTGGCCGGCCGGCACAAACAGGTTGGCCTGTATCGCTTCGTCGGGTACAATATCGCTTAGGGTGATGCCTGCTTTAAGATAGCGGCTGCCTTTTTTATACAATTGCTCCACCAGCGATATGGCATGGCCAATCAATTCGTTGGTAATTGCAGTAGCCTGTGGCAAAATGGTATGCAGATGTTTAGATATGGGATTGTAGCCGTATTGATTGTTCTCATAGTCGTTGGTTACCACAAAAACATCAATCGTTTTGGCCGCACATTGCTGCCGCCTTAGCTTTTCCGCCGCTCTGGAAGTATACGTGGCCACGGCTTCCTTCAGCGGTTGTAATTCAAATACCGGTTTGCCAAACATGCGGGTGGTGGCTATCATTTTTTTCTTTTCCAACGGGTTCTTCATTTCAATACAGGGTTCGCCCCGCAGTTCTCTTATCAGCCGCAGGCCTACTACGCCGCCCAGATACTTTTGTGCAGTTTCCAGGTTCATCTGGCTTAGTTGCAGGGCGTTATCTATATTCCACATTCGGTGTAATTTTTCGGCACTTTGCCGGCCTACGCCCCACACATCTTCCACACTCGTATTGCGTAGTGCTTCGTCTATTTTTTCGGGTGTATCCAGCACCATTACACAATTGGTAACTTCCTTATTTTTTTTAGATAAACGGTTGGCTACTTTTGATAATACTTTGGTAGGCGCCACACCCACACTCACTTTTATGCCCGTCCATTGCTCAATGGTAAGGCGTAAATTCATGGCTACTTCCTGCAGGTTTTCAGGTGGAATATGTGCCAGATCCAGAAAGGCTTCATCTACAGAATATACTTCTACTTTATCTGCCCCAATCAGCATCCGCATGGTTTCCATCACCTTCCAGCTTAGGTCCCCATAGAGGTTATAATTACTGGAAAATACGGCTACGTTGTGTTTTTCTATTAATGGTTTGGCCTCGTAGTAGGGCCCTGCCATGCCCACGCCGATGGCCTTGGCCTCGTCGGTTCGGCTAATGATGCAGCCGTCGTTATTGCTCAGTACCACAACGGGTTTTGTCCACAGGTCGGGCCTGAAAAGGCGTTCGCAGGAACAATAAAAACTGTTGCAGTCTACAATGGCTTTCAAAGTTTTGATGATGGTTAATAGGTGATTTTGATTTTATTAGTAAATGTTAAATGTGCAACGAATATCGTTTACTTAAGCAAATAAAAAGTTGTCAGGCTGAGCTTGTCGAAGCCCTTCTTGTTAATCTACAAAGAGGATTTGCATGTAGCCCTTCGTGAAGCTCAGGGTGACAACCTTAAGTAAACGACATAGAATGTGCAACTATCAATTTTCAATAATCAATAAAAAACTCCACTTAGTGCAAGGTTACGAAAAAAGTAAGATGGCGCAGGCACCCGTCTTTGCCAGCGGACGCTAAACCAGAAAACCGTGCAGCTTTCGGTAATATATACTCAATTACATGCTGGGACAAAAAGGGTGAGATTGTTTTCCTGGTGTTACTTGCTGCTATAGTAAAACAAGTAATGAACCAACACCGGCCGGGAGGCCGGCGCCAGTTTCGGCAGTTGCTAGGAAGGCCTGCGCCAGTAGGGGGATTAAAAAAATATATGTGTTTTGTGATGGCTTTTTATGCAAGCAAATTCTCAAGTTTCATCTTCCACTTTTCCCAATCCTTCATCTCTTTTGTTTGTAAGTCTAAAAATTTCTGTGTGTGGTCGTGATGTACAAGGTGACAAAGTTCATGGATGATTACATATTCTATACACCCCTTTGGTGCCTTTATCAACTCTGGATTCAGGATAATTTTTCCTTTTGGGGTACAGCTGCCCCAACGCGTAGGCATATCTCTAAGAACGATAGATTCAGGAGTTACCTTGTATTTTTTAAATCTATCAATTAAGGGAATTGCAATGGCTTGAAATTTTGTTTTTGCTAATTGTAAGTACCAATCTTGCATCTGGGTTTTGACTTTAGATTTATCCTTGGCAATTACCTCTATAAATTTCCCCTTTAGTTTTACCGAAGCTTCTTTGCCTGAAATAATCTGTAACCGGTATTGCCTTCCTAAATACAAATGTGTTTCTCCACTAACATATTTCCTGACGGGTGTTTTCGGCTGAAATGAAAGAAAGAAGCTTAGCTGTTTGATAATCCAAGGCGCCTTTTTCCTGATTTTTTCTTTTACTTTCTCAATAGAAGAGTCGACTGGAGCTTTTACAAGAACCTCCATCTCTGGTGTTACAGTAATGCCAAGCGATTTCCTTGCTGAATAATCCAAACGAAAATTAATTGTTCTGCTGCCGAATTGTATTACTTCTGTCATTACTTGTAACGGATTTTAGCTACTTCAATGCACTCGTCTGCAATCTTATCCATTTCCTTGAATGACATGCCCACATTGTATTTATCTCTCACTTCATCAATTAAATAGTCGCCAATATCAATGAGTAATTTGCCTGTAATATTGGTTTTGAATTGCCAGTCAATAATTGGTTTGCCGTTGTCTAAAACAGACGCTTGTATCAAGTCGTCAATTTGTAAAGCCGTTTGTATTGAAACTTCTTTACGTATTAAATCGTCTTGAATTTTTTCTGTTAACACTTCGGCAGTTAAGCCATAAAATGCTTTGGCTACATCCCTGTCTTTTAATTGCTCTGGTATGTCGTTGTCATGGTGTGCCAATACATTGTTCATAATATTTTGAACGCTGCTCAGGTATTGTGCTTCGTTGATTCGTTTGGCCTCATACTCGGCAATGGTTTCTTTCAGCATTTGAGAAAACTTCTTGTAGAATGCCGGGTCCTCATCCATTTTTTCAGTAATGTGCTTTGCCGTTCTGCTGGCAATCTTGTCGGCTTTGGCTGCTTTACCCGTTGTATTTTCTACTTCTTGCTGAAATTTATCTTTATCAAAAATGTTTACCAGTTCTGTAATGGTTTCAATTTTCTCTGTAGTAATATGGGTGTCAATTAATTTTTGAATTTGCCCTTCGTATTGTTTGTAGTCAACCTGATCACTATATCGTTCTACTACCGCCAAACGCAATTTTAGAAACATGGCTACATCTTCTTTATATCGATTAATGGTTTTTTCGTCTACATCATTATGAAACTGAATGGCAGATAATGCCAGTTTCAAGGCTTTGGCAAATGCTGCCAATTTATCATAAAATAGAACTCTTATTGCTTCATCTTTTAATAATTGCTGATATGCTTCTGCGTCTCTTTTGTTAGAAATGGTTTTGAAAATATCCCATAACTCAGAGTGCTTTTGCGGCAGCTTTTTAATTTCATCGGCAATGTTGGTAAGGGTTCCGGCCAAATCTTCATCATCAAAATCTTCAAAGGATGAATACAACTGTAAAGCATCATCCAGGTTTTCAATCACGCCGTAATAATCAATGATGTAACCAAATTCTTTATCAGCATAAATACGGTTTACCCTTGCTATGGCTTGTAATAGTTTATGTCCTTGTAAATTTCTGGTGAGATATAAAACGATGTTTTTGGGTTCGTCGAATCCGGTAAGTAGTTTGTCCACAACGATAATAATTTCCGGGTCTTTCTGATTTTTGAACCGGCTGATAATGTTCTTCTCATAACTCTTTGAGTTGCCATGTTCGTCCATCATCTTTTTCCAAAACAGGTTTTCTCTTTCTGTTGACTTTTGGTAGGCACTGTCTTCGCCTTCCCGTTCATCTATCGACGAAATCAATACTTCACAACTTATAAGGCCAATTTCATCTAAATACTCCTTGAATTTTATGGCGTTTATTTTTTTGTCGCAAACCAATTGGCCTTTAAATGGCGTTCTTCCCTGCCAGTTATCACGATAATGATAGCTGATGTCCCAGGCAATCATTCGCATTTTTTGTTCAGCTGAATTCAAGTGGTCATAACGGGCAAACTTCTTTTTGATGTCTGCTTTTTGGCATTCGGTTAATGGTTCTGAAACCATCCCGAAAAACGTATCTATCGGACTTGCATTCACATGTTGCAAAGCCAATCTTCCTTCATACAATAATGGAACAACAGCCTTGTCCATTACCGCCTGGTCAACAGTGTAGGCATCTATTAAACCACCAAATTTCTCTGCTGTGCTTTTATCTTTTTTGAAAAGTGGCGTTCCGGTCATTGCAATAAAGCATGCATTGGGTAATGTCTTTTGCATGTCGATATTAAACGTGCCATGCTGCGTTCTGTGCCCTTCATCTACCAACACAAATATGTCGTAGCTTTCAAGAGGCTTATTGATTTTTTTAACGGCTGCCACAAATTTGTTGATGATGGTTGTAACTACCGAATCACTTTTACTTTCGAGCAAATCAACTAAGCGCTGACCGGTGGTTGCATTTTCTACAAACATTCCGCATTTTCTGAAAGTGCCT
Organism: Chitinophagaceae bacterium; assembly: GCA_043755055.1. Taxonomy (GTDB): domain Bacteria; phylum Bacteroidota; class Bacteroidia; order Chitinophagales; family Chitinophagaceae; genus JAZKFT01. The sequence continues at coordinate 5,468 of JAYUTQ010000703.1, forward strand.
GTTATCTGATTATCTAAATCAGTTCGGTCTGTTACCAATACAATTTTTGGATTTCGAATACTTGGCTCCATGGCGATGGCCTGTGCCAACATTACCATGGTTAATGATTTTCCGCTGCCTTGTGTGTGCCAGATTACACCGCCCTTTCGTTTCCCGTTTTCAACATGCTTAATGCGTTGCATGGATTTTTTGATGGCGAAAAACTGCTGGTAACGGGTTATTTTTTTGATGTTTTCTTCAAATAGGATAAAGTTGAAAGACAAATCCATTAATCTTTCCGGACGACACAAACTATACAAATACTCGTCTTGAACCGTTGGTTGAATCGCTTCTTTCTCTAAATCATCAAAGTAGTTTCTTACATATTTAAAACGGTCGGCAAACAGTTCCTCTTTCTGTTTTGGCGACAATGGTTGATTCTTTAATTCCTTTAACTTGGTTTTATATTCTGCTTCCTCACTGTCACTGCTGAACTTCTCAATCCACTTAGAGAAATATTTTGGTTGTGTATCATTGCTTCCATAAACTGCATCATTTGAAGAAATGCACAACAAAATTTGAGAATATACATATAGGTTTCTTATTCCATCTTCCTGCTGATTTCTCAAAGTTTGACTGATAGCCTGTTTCAATGGCTCTTTCATATCAGGTCGTTTGCACTCTATGATGCTAAGCGGAATACCATTGACAAACAATACCAAATCAGGACGGTAATGCTCTTTGCTGGTGCTTCGCATCACGTTGAATTCTTCGCTTACATGAAACACATTGTTGGCAATGTTTTTCCAGTCGATGTATTGAAGGGTAAAACTCTTTTTGTCGCCATCTACGCTTTGTTCCAATGCCTGACCTAAAGTGAGCAGGTTGTATGCTTTTTCACTGGCTGCAATATAGCCTTCATTCATAGGTAGGTTTTTCAATGCTAGTATGCCCCGTTCAATATTGTCGTCTGTGAAAATGCTGGTTTTGGTGGCACTGACTCTGATGCTGTTGATTTCCTTCAACTGTTTCCGTAAAACGTCTTCCAACAATACGTTGGTAGTTTTGCCACCTCTTTGCCTGTCAGCTTCTGCCGGACTTAAATAGGTATAGCCCAAATTCACCAACATTTGTAAGGCTGGAATCTGGCTGATATGGTCTTCTTTAAAACTTGGTGTGTCCATTGCTTTATAATTTCGTTTGTATCATGTATAGAAAAGTGCTGTTTTCTATACATGATGCGTTGCTCATGTGTAGTTTTTGCCTGTTTTCTTTACATGAACCCATTTTTTGAGTGATATTTTGCCTTCTTTTCATTTTGTAGCTTTTCTACTTAGATAATTTATACTATACATATTTCAGAAACGTGTATAGGAAATGTCACTTTTCTATACATGTTTTATTTGATTCACATTCGACAACAGGTTGTACAGGTCGGTATTGATGTAATAATTGTCTCTGCCAAGCTTCACTTTTTGCACTATACCAATTTGGTCAAGTTCATCCAGATACTTGGTAGCGGTCAGGCGGCTTACCTCCAAATCGGTGATGATGAAATCAATTTTGGTGTAAGGATGCTTGAACAGGTTGTTGATTAAATCCTGACTGTAGAACTTGGTGTTCTCTCTGATTTTTTTCTTATGCTTCAGCATAAGGTTCTTGATGCCTTCAATGATTTTGATGGTTTGCAAAGAAGTTTGTTCTACGCCATCCAAAATATACAACACCCAATCTTCCCAGTCGTTTTCGGTGCGTACTTTTTGCAGTAAACGGTAATAATCTGCTTTGTTTTGATTGATATAGCGGCTTAAATACAGAATGGGCAAATTCAATAAGCCTTCTTTTACTAGATACAGGATATTGATAATCCTGCCCGTTCTGCCATTACCGTCATAAAAAGGGTGGATGCTTTCAAACTGATGATGGATGACTGCCATTTTTACCAGCGGATCCCAATCGCTGAGAGCATTGTCATTTATAAACTGCTCCAAATTGCTCATAAAGGTAACTACCTCATCATGGGTTTGCGGTGGCGTATAAACGATTTCTCCGGTTTGCTCATTTTTTAATTCTGTGCCGGGTACTCTTCTAAAACCTGCATCATTTTCCTCCAATGTTGCCTGCATTTGGATAATGTGGTTGTTTGTCAAAATTCCTTGTTGTCTTACCGTTTCAAAACCCCAACGCAAGGCTTCGGCATAGTTGTGTACTTCTTTGGAGGCGATGGATTTGAATTCCTTTTTCAGGTAATCGCCTTGATACAATTCATCATGGGTGGTAATGATGTTTTCAATGGCCGAACTGTCTTTGGCTTCCTGCAACGAAAGGGTGCTGATTAAAATGCTTTCATTCGGAATGCTTAGGGCAGCTCCTTTCATCTCTGCCAATGCACTACGTGCAGCAGCCGTTTTTTTCATAATGGCTTTGGATTCTATGTCCAAAGGCAAAGGGAGTTGTGGAATTTTATATGCCATGATTGTAAAGTTGTTTTTGCATAATAAAGTCGACAGGTTTACTATGCAGATTTTGATTTATTAAAAACATCCAGCCCAAATTCACCAGCATTTGCAGTGCAGGAATCTGGCTGATATGGTCTTCTTTAAAACTTGGTGCTTCCATTATTTACTTTTTTAGAGAACCGGATGCCCGATACAGAGAATTGAAATTTGCCGATTCCAGAGCCAATACAAAGAATCCGGAGCCCGATACAGAGAATTGAAATTTAGTCCAGTAACATTTCAAAATATTGCAATTCAAGCACTTACAGAAAATATACGTTAGCATCACTATCTCTTGTAGCTGCAATACAAAGAATAGCATCATCTCTTTCAGCATCTTCTTTAGCTCTTTTATCTTTAGCATATAGAGAAACATTATCCTCATATAAACAATTAGCTCCTTATTCATATTTACTTCTTAGTTCTGCTATAACTGCACTTAATAAAACATCACCTCTTAAATCAGCATATTTATCTGCTATAGAATATCTTGCTCCTTTTATTTTACCTTCTACTTTCAGCACTTCATCTTCCATTAGTTTCATCTTCAAATAGTTTATCTGATTTCTTGATAAGGAGTCTTTTAATAAATCTTCTAAATCGCCAATCTTAAGTGTGTTTCCTTGCAATGACAGCAGCAGCAGCTCTATCTCTTTTACCAAATACCTTTTGCCAATTTTCATACCATCATTTACCAGTGCATGGTATTCTTGCGATAAAGTATATCGGTTGGTATGTCCCGAAACTTTTTCAATTAAACCTGATTTTTCTAACTGACTTACGATTTCAATTTTAAGATTTTGGAAAATACCATTGCGAATTTTGCAAAGCGTAATGATTTGCTCTACACCTAGCTTGGGTTCTTTTTCGCTGTTTTGGTATTGGCTAACGAAAACATGAAATGCCTTGTCAATAATTTCAGTCCGAAGGATTAGCGAAACCTGAAACATATCCGAATTTTTATAGTCCGGTTCGGCTTTGCCTTCGGATAGGGTGATAGAGAATATCTTATCTACGCCCTGGCCGCTGCGTTCTACCAGTCCGGTCTTTTCTAAAATTTCAGTCATTAAGCGGCTTCTGGGTGTGCTGCTTACGGTGAGTATGTTTTCAATGGTTACGCCTTTAGGGAAACCGCCCGGGTTGGTTATGGTAATTTTATTGGGATATTGTTTTACCACTGCTTCACTGGTAATGGTGTAATCTCGGTGGGCAATGGCATTGAGAACGGCTTCACGAATTACTTCTTCGTTAAAATCGTACAAATCAAAAATATAAGCTCCCGACTGAACGGGGTATTTTCGGTTGATTGTAGGTTGATTAATGAGTTTCCAAATGCTGTCAATGGCAATAAATAAAGGTTCATCAATTACCTCACGGCTATCGTGGTGTATTTGTGCTTCGCTGTTGCGAAACTCCCAAATGGTTTTACTCTGGGGCAACTTGGCGTGTATCGCTTCCTTTTTAGCTAACAGCACTAAGGCGGCATAATTGAGTTTGCCGTTTTCCAGTAATTTTAAATCGGTTAAAACTTGCTCGGTGCTGAGTTGCAAAAAGCCCGGATTCTTTTGCTTACGGGCATAGCTTTCTTTCATTTTTTTGATGGCCGCTTCATCCAAATCGGCTATGCTGATGCCTTCGCAAATCTTGGCGGAGAAGTCTGGTTCTTGTTCTGAAAGTATTGCAAACATTTCTTCATCACTCATGTTGCGTAAACTTTCACCTACTCGCATCAATGGCACTCCTTCAAATTTCATCATCTTGCCAACAGGTCGAGGCGGAATGTGAGCAGTTAAAACCCGTAATCCATTTTCATAGAGTTCTTCCATGCGAACCCTTATGCCCAATCGGCTGTAGGTTTCATCTTCTAAAGCTCCAATTTTACCTTGTGCAAAATCGCTGCCTACCACATCATGTGGCTCATTGTCTGTCATGCCTAAAATAAGTCTTCCACCACCTTCGTTGGCGAACGCAACCACATAACCTAAAAAGCATCTACGTCTTTCTTCTTGGTCTCTGTGTTCGCTTCCTGCATAAGAAAAGTTGTGTGTAGCAGCTTTAAACTCAACTTTATCTTCGCTTTCTTTTAGCTGTTTTAATTCTGATATTGTCATAAGCTTTTTATTTCCCTTTATCGCCAGTTACAGAATTAATTATTGCCTTTAAACCATCTGATGATGGGTGCTCATCTTTCATGTAAATTCCTTTAGGTTTAGAATAGACGTTCATAATTGAATCAACTATTAATTGTTGTTTAAGCTTATTGGTTTCAATGCCATCCAATTTATCTGCATAGGGATTTATCGTTAAAGCCACGGCTGCTTTGAAAGCATAATCTTCCAACAAGCTTCTTTCTTTGGAATATTGAGTTAATGCGAATCCAAGTGCTACAAACAATGGCGATGTCTTCAAGAAGTTAAGAAATACAGAATCCCATTTCGGTTCCAAATGGAAGTTTGTGCCGAAATCAGTGATAAGAAGAAAAATCCAGCCAACAGTTAATGCTGTTACGATGGCCGAAATGATTCCCCACATTGTTACGCTTTTTTTTAATTTACCTGCTCGTTTGTCAAAACTGTGAGCCAACACTGTATCAGCAGCAAAACCTGTGAGTTTTACAATTTCTTGCTTCTTGGTTTCAATGTAGCCTTCAAGTAATTTGTACTCATCCAATTTTGTGTTTACTGAACCTAGTGTTGTTGTGGTCTGAGTCATCAAATCATTCAATTGCGTTGTCAATGCACCCGAAGATTTTTTATATTCTTCAAAAATCCCTTTCTGAGTTTCAAACTCAGTTTCAATTTCGGTTTGCTTTTTTGTTTGGTTGGTAACTATGTTTTCCAGATTGGTTTCCTTAACTTTTGCCTCTGTCAAAACATTTTGAATCTCTGCAAGAGTGGTGTTTGACGTTTGCTGATTAGTTGTAAGAACTGTAAACTCTTCTTTCTTTGTATTGAGAAATGTATTTACATTTTCAGTTGCTAGATTAAAAGCATTTACAAGCTCCTGATTTTTATTAATGAAACCTTTTAGTTTTTCTTCAACTACTGTTATTTCACGGACCAATTTTTCGAAATCAGTTTTTGATTTTTCTCCTTTTACTCTATTCCTGTCCCAAAATCCATTGATCACCTGATAATAAATCAAACTGTCAATTCTAGTAGCTACTGAAGCAAAATCTCCTGATTGAAGCCACGAGAATATGTTCGCAAAATCAGTTTCTATATTTACAGAACCATAATCATTTTGGAAATTTTGACTTTGTGGAAGAATCAAACCAAGCCCATCGTTCAATTCTGCCTTAAGCTGCGAAGTGATTCGCTGCAAAAGCTGTATGAGCTGAGCTGCATTAAAACTACCTATCTGAATTTTTTGTGCATCACCTTCTGATGGAAATTGAGCATTCAGTAATTCATACATGTTTAAATTTTCAATTTGCTCAATTGAATTCAAAACATTTTGTCGTTGAGTTATATTCATGATAATTATTTTTTAGTTTTTAACCTCACCTTCCCCGTCAATAACTGCTGCATCAACCCTTTTTTCTGCTCCCTCAACTTCTCTGCTTTGGCTTTGAGTAGGCTGATTTCTTTATCTGCTGCATGTAGCACTTGGGCTATGGCGGTTTGTTCTTCATATTCCGGCAAAAGGAATTCAAGTTTTATGAAATCATTTTTACTCATTACACGGTTTCTGCCTGCTCCACCGGGTGAAATCATCTGTAGCATAAATTTCATTCTTGGTTGAAGAATATAAAACCTAAAAAAGTCGGGATGTCCTTTGTCATCAATGAATGTGTATGTAGGAAAACGATGAGATGCTAATGCTCCATCATCTTCTGGGCGAACAATGGCAATAGCTTGTTCCCATGCAAAAGTGATATTGACAATTAAATCATTCGGACGAACGGTATAAAAGTTATCCATACTGTTTTTCTCAGGCTGCTCATCATGCTTTAGGAATGTACCCTTTCCGTGACTTCTTAAACCAATTCCTAAATATGGAATACCCGGCTTTGGCACTTCTCTTACTATTAGTTTAATGAAGTTTTCCAATGGTTGTATTTTCCATTTTGAATTATCAAACCCCTTCAACCGTTTCTTCCCCGTAAGCAATTGCTGCATGAGCCATTTTTTGCGGAGTTCTTTTTGGGCTATGATTTTTTCGGTGGTGTGTATGGCGGCATCTGCCGTGCTTAGCACTAGGGCTATGGCGTGTTGCTCGGGAAGTGAGGGGAGTGGGATTTTTAATGAAGCATATTCTTCTGCATTAATACCGGGTTGTCCGCTTCGCATTGAAACGGTTTTAACCCAATCCCAATAAAGCTTAGTTTCTGTAAAATATTTAAGATGTTGAGATGTCAGCAATTTTTCATTTGTCCTGAAACGAATTAAGAAACCAGCAAAAACAAGAATTCCATCTAGAG
>JAYUTQ010000704.1:0-5174 GCA_043755055.1 Chitinophagaceae bacterium
CTTGAATATTGGTACTTGTTCCCTGAACTCCTGAACCTTGAACCTTGGACCTTGAATCGAGAATCGTGAATCTTGTAATCTTGAACCTTGTATCCTATCTTGCCAGCCTAAAAAACAGGATTTGAAAACCATTCTTAACGACAAACAATTAACCCTTACCATAGGCCGCCTTGCTCACCAAATAGCCGAAAACCATGGCGACTTTACAGATACGGTTTTGATAGGCATTCAGCCCCGGGGCATTGCATTCAGTAATCGTTTGGTGGCAGTATTGCAGCAATTGTCGCCAACAATCAATTACGGTAAACTCGATATCACCTTTTACCGTGATGATGTGCGGAAGCAACTGCACATTGCCAACGAAACCGATATTCCGTTTTCAATAGAAAATAAAAAAGTGGTGATACTTGATGATGTGTTATACACCGGCCGCACCATCCGTGCAGCATTGGATGCATTGCTGGATTTTGGCCGCCCTGCCAAAGTAGAATTATGTGTACTGATAGACCGCCGTTTTAGCCGTGAACTGCCCATTCAGCCTGATTATACGGGCAAGATGATTGATACGATAATATCCCAAAAAGTAAAAGTTTTATGGGCAGAAAAAGACGATGTGGATGAGGTGGTGTTGATAGATTAAGTGACAAGTGTCAAGGTTCAAGTAATACATCAAGCAAGTAGTAAGATCAAATGGGTCAGTTGGGGCAAACTATATTGAAGCTCTTGAAAATCTCGGAGTTGCTGATGAAAGGATGAAGCTTAAAATTTCAAGAAAAGAAGCTAAGGAGTAAACACATTGGCTTGATTATATTTTAACCTATAAAGATGAACAGCTTAAAATTGAGCGTTTAAAAATGTTAGATGAATCTGTTCAAATAACCAAGATTCAGTCTCAAATAATTATAATGGTGCAAAACAGAAATAAATCTTGATTTTTACTGGTGACTTTGCACATGCCTTTTATTTCTTGTTCTCTGAATCTTGTTCCTTGAACCTTGGAACTTGAACCTTGAACCTTTAACTTCGTTTTTTAATGAGCCTTTCCACAAAACATCTCCTCGGAATTAAAGACCTTCTGCCAGAAGATATTTCCCTAATTCTTTCCACAGCAGCACAATTCAAAGAAGTTTTACAGCGGCCAACTAAAAAAGTACCCGCATTACGTGATGTTACGATTGTGAATCTTTTTTACGAAAACAGCACCCGTACCCGTATTTCTTTTGAGCTTGCCGAAAAGCGATTGAGTGCCGACAGTATCAATTTTGCGGCAAGCGGTTCATCCGTTTCCAAAGGCGAAACCTTGCTGGATACAGTGAACAATATTCTAAGCATGAAAGTAGATATGGTAGTGATGCGGCACAGTGCAAGTGGAGCCCCACATTTTTTGGCCAAACATATTGATGCCGCCATTATTAATGCCGGCGACGGTATCAACGAACATCCAACACAAGCTTTGCTCGATGCCTTTTCTATAAAAGAAAAATTAGGTACACTTGAAGGAAAAAAAATAGCCATCATAGGCGACATTATGCATAGCCGTGTGGCCCTCAGCAATATTTACCTGCTTACCAAAATGGGTGCTGAAGTTACCGTGGCCGGCCCGCCAACCCTTATACCAAAGTACATTGCCGAAGCACTAGGTGTAAAGGTGGAATATGATGTAATGAAAGCCCTGCAATGGTGCGATGCAGCCAATGTGCTACGCATACAATTGGAGCGGCAGAATCAGGTGTTGTTTTCATCTTTACGGGAATACAATCTGGCGTATGGTGTAAAAAAGAAAATGCTCGACAGCCTCAATAAAGAAATCCTGATTATGCATCCTGGCCCTATAAATCGTGGAGTGGAAATAGACAGCGATGTAGCAGACAGCCACCACAGCATCATCCTCGATCAGGTGCAGAATGGTGTGGCAGTGCGGATGGCTGCGTTGTATTTATTGTCGGGAACTAAGTAATGAGTGGTGAGTGCTACATGCTAATTCTCACGGTTCACGGTTCACGTCCCACCAAATAAAATCAGAAATCATACATCATACATCGAACATCATACATCATGCGTATAGCTCTCTTCCCCGGAACCTTTGATCCCATTACATTGGGTCACCTAGATATTATCGACAGGGCTATGCCATTGTTCGACAAACTGATAGTAGGTATTGGCCGTAATGCCAACAAGCAACCCATGTTTACCGAAGAACAACGGCTGCAATGGATTCTCGATTGCTATAAAGACAACCCAAAAGTAGAAGCCGTAGCCTACGAAGGATTGACTGTAAAATGCTGCAACGAAGTGGGTGCCAAATTTATTTTGCGTGGCATCCGCTACGTAAGCGATTTTGAGTATGAAAAAGCCATTGCCGACATGAACCGCAGCCTCGATAGCAAAATTGAAACTGTATTTCTTACCTGCTCTCCGCAGTTTACTTCGGTGGCTTCTACCCTGGTAAGAGATGTATTGCGAAACGGTGGAGATGTAAGCCAGTTTTTACCGCCAGCTGTAATAAGCAGTATTAAACAGAACATTAAATAATTCATTCGGCTATCTTAAACTCATCTATGATCTGGTTTAAAAAAGACCTTCAACTAACAGATATCCAACATTTTGGAAACGGTAATATGGGCGAATATCTTGGCTTGCAGTTTTCCGAAATAGGGGAGAACTACCTAAAAGGAACCATGCCGGTAGATCATCGTACCAAACAGCCTTATGGCCTGCTGCACGGCGGCGCCTCTGTAGTGTTAGCCGAAACCCTTGGCAGCGTAGCAAGTGCTTTGGTTATAAACCACGACAAGTTTATGTGTGTTGGGCTTGAGGTAAATGCCAACCATATTCGCAGTGCCCGGCAGGGGTTTGTAACCGGCACTTGTACGCCCATCCACATTGGTGCCCAAACCCATATTTGGGATATTAAAATTCACGACGAAGCCGGCAAATTATGCTGCATCAGCAGGTTAACAGTAGCAGTATTAAAAAGGAAGGATTAATGGACAAATAGGGAAATATCCAAATGTGCAAATTCATCTGTATGGTTGATGTTTCCCATTTCACGTCACAAATCAAAAATCCATAACATCTCTTATTGACGGAAAAGTATTCTCCAACACTTTACCCCAATCTTCCTTTTTTAACCAGGCAGTTTCGCTGATGTCCTCTTCTGCTTGTGGCGTTAATATTTGCCCGGCAGGGCCACTCATTTTAAACCAGCTTGTTTGCTTTAATACATGTTCTCCCCAGGCGTGGTACACATGCCAGGTGTGTAAAAGCAGTTCTCCTAACACAATATTTTCAAGTCCGGTTTCTTCATGTACTTCTCGTAAGGCACATTGTTCTATGGTTTCGCCTTCGTCTAATTTACCTTTGGGTAAATCCCATTTTCCAAGGCGGTAAATAAACAGAAATTCGGCTACCTCGTTTTGCACCAATCCGCCACCAGCCTGTATATAAACCAAATTTTTTTTCAGTTTTTCTACAATAATATCCACGGTATTAGTTAGTACAATTACTGCTTTAGCAGGTGAATTTTCCAAATCATCCACTGCTTTTTTTAGGCTTACTGTATCGGCATGATTCAGCATAATAGTGCCGTGTGTTGCTGCCAGCAACTCCAGATTTGTGTCCAGTTTTTCTACTATAAAAAATGGTTTTTCACCGATGTAAATTTTTAAGGCTTTCATGGCTGCAAAGCAATGTTTTTTTTGCCACTAAGAACGAAGTGACTAAGTTTAACAAAGAACTTTTAGTGCAACTTTCTGTCTTAGCGTCTTAGTGGCAAATCAATTTTTTTTGCCACTAAGAACAAAGGCGCAAAGGTTCACAAAGAAAATTTAGTGCAACTTTCTGTTTTAGCGTCTTAGTGGCAAATCAATTTTTTTTGCCACTAAGAACAAAGGCGCAAAGGTTCACAAAGAAAATTTAGTGCAACTTTCTGTCTTAGCATCTTAGTGGCAAATCAACTTCGGTAAAACCAAATTGTACCCCGACATTCGTGTTTTCAACCTAACAATAAAATACAACCTTCAATTTTGACCAACGAAAAAGCAACCGCAGAAAAACTATTACAGATACAAGCCGTTAAGCTTAGCCCTAACGCTCCGTTTACATGGGCAAGCGGCTGGAAAAGTCCTATTTATTGCGACAACCGCAAAGTGTTGTCCTTTCCATACATCCGTGATTTTGTAAAAAGTGAAATGTGCAGCGTCATTTTCGAACATTTTCCGGATGCGGAACTGCTTGCAGGTGTGGCCACGGCAGGTATTGCCTGGGGCGCCATGGCCGCCGACCAATTAAAACTACCCTACATTTATGTACGACCAAAACCTAAAGAACATGGCCTTGGCAACCAAATAGAGGGCCATGTGGAGCCGGGCAAAAAAGTATTGGTGATAGAAGATTTGGTAAGCACCGGCAAAAGCGGTTTGGAAGTAGTAGAAGTATTAAAAAAAGCCGGATATGAAATTGCAGGCATGGTATCCATTTTTACTTATGGCTTTCCGCAGGCTACTGCGGCTTTTGCAGCAGCCGGTGTAAAATATTTGTCGCTTACCAATTACACAGCCTTGATAGAAACCGCCGTAGAAAAAGGTATTGTAACTGCCGAACAACAGGATTTGCTTAATGAGTGGAGGCTAACCCCCGATACATGGGGCAGGTAATGAATTGCATTTTCTTTAGCATTACAATCATTTTGTAATTACTAAGTTTGAATGTAGGTAAATGATATTGGAAGCCGAAGCTAATGTAATCAACATCTACCGAATTTGAATGCAAGCCGCCGTGGTTGGTGTCCTCACCATAACTGAATATGAACCATTAAATCAATTTAAAACCATACTCAACATGAAAAAAATACTTTTCCTCATATCAATTTGTAGCCTTTTTGCTGTAGTAGCATTTGCACAAATGCCCAAAAAACAAACTGCCGAAATTAAAACACCAACAGCCGTTTGCGTTGAATGTAAAACGATTATAGAAGCTGCCGTGGCAAGGCAAGTAGATGGCCTGATTAAAATCAATGTAATATTTAAGCGTGGCGTTACACAGGTGCAGTGGTATCCGGACCGTACCAATTTGGGAGAATTGAAAACTGCAATTGCCAATGCCGGTTTTGATGCAGATGAAGAAGTGGCAAATGAAGATTACTATAAAAAATTACCAATTTGCTGTAAAAAAGT
>JAYUTQ010000705.1:0-2350 GCA_043755055.1 Chitinophagaceae bacterium
CTTGCTGTTAAAACCACAATCGTAGGCAATGCCGAGTAAAGTTTGGGTTTGCTGTTCGCCAAAAGATTGGATGAGTATAAATATTTCCAGCTGATACATTCTGTTGTAAATCAACGTTATAGAAAAAATGAGCCCAAACTTGCCGGGGCTCATTTTTATTTGAGACCAATTGTATTTGCTTCAAAACATGATTTGAGGCGGGAAGCTTTTCGGTCTGTTTCATTTTTGTGTGGTCAATTAAAAACATCAACTAAAAACAAAAAAATGAAACAGATTAAAAAGCTCATCTCAAACACAGTGATAGCAATTGTCGTTATCATATCATTCGGTTATGTAATTACCTGCCAGGCACAAAAATCTACCTGGACAGACAAGCCAAATCAGGTTACCATTTACCTAAAAAACAACAGCATTTTACCCAAAAAAATAACCCTTATTAGTTACCAGCCCGGCGAAACCGGTAATGGCACCTCAGGTTTTTTACTCATGCCCTTTGCCAGCCGCAAATACACCTTTACTAAAGGCACAAAAATCTACGTGGCCAAACAAAAGCAGGTGGATACCGTAATGGGCGGTGGTAAATTAAACGATGAGCCGTTCCTTATTTTAAAGCATGAAGATGATGGTAAAAGCTTTAAGATTTCCAGGTAAATCATCTCCAGCCCAATAATCCACTTGCAACTAAAAAATCATTTTAAAAAACAAAACATGAAAAACTTAAGCATCATTACCATTGCATTATTGTATTGCTGCCAGGCAGCATTTGCCCAAATGAACCCTTTGAAAGGTTCTGGTAAACTGGTAAACAAGAATTTTAATTTTACCAACTTTAGCCAAATTCGATTGGCCGATTTAGATGGAGAAGTAGCCATTATTGCAGGCCAATCTTTTTCCATAGCCATCACTATAGACGATAACCTGGAACCACTCCTTGCCGTAAAAGAAAGTAATGGAAAATTAACGGTGGCTTTTGAGGACAACCGCAACAACAAACGCTATGTGGAAGAGAGCAACGTACGGATTACCATCACCCTGCCCACCCTGTTATTTTTAGAAAACGATGGCAATGCCAATGTAACCGGAATTGCAGGCGCCTCTTTCGCCATTCAAAACCTGGCCAATGGCAATGCCACACTTTTGGGAATGGTAAATAATATAGAGATACGCAAAACAGGTAATGGCAACGTAAATGCAAAGGCATTAATAGCCGAAAATGTTACCGTAAAAGCTTCCGGAAATGGCAATATATTGGTAAATGCCAGCACTTATTTTATGGCCAGCGGCAGTGGCAATGGCGATGTAATTAATACCGGTGCCGCCCTACCCGCAGCAGGCGCCGCCCTTGGTGGTAATGGCGAAGTAAAAACTGTAAAAAACAAATCCTAAAAAAATATGAGGGCGTAACCCCGGCGAAAACCAGCCGGGGTCGGGCTTTCCGTTCCAATTTTTTTGGCCATTCTGGTTACCCTTTATCAGATAGGTGCTGAGGCCAAAAAAAGATTTCCACTACAATCCCTTACGCAGCTCCGCTATCATCAAACCATCATTTCAAAAACATCTTTTATGAGAATTTTACTTTCATTTTTCAGCTTTTTTTTACTGGCCATTACTACCAATGCCCAAACCAAAGACACCACCGCACCAAAGTTTGATACGCTTAACAGCAAACTGAAAAACGTAACTGTAATAGCTCAAAAGCAATACATCGAAAGGCAGATAGACAAGGTTGTTTTAAATGTACAAAACGATATTACTGCTGCAGGCAGCACCCTGTTCGAAATCATACAGAAAGCACCCGGCGTAAGCATTGTAAACGATGAAACCATCAACATGAGCGGCAAGGCCGGCGTAAACATATTAATAGATGGTAAGCCCACCCAAATGAGCGAAAGAGACCTGGCCAATTTTTTAAAAAGTACACCCGGCAACATGGTAGATAAAGTAGAAATCATCAGCAACCCCGGCAGTAAATACGATGCACAGGGCAATGCAGGTATTATCAATATCCGCCTAAAGAAAAACAAACTGCAGGGTACCAACGGCAGCCTGAGTGCCGGCTACACACAGCAGGTACATTACCGCAGCAATGCAGGCATTAACCTTAACCACAGGCAGGGCAAGGTTAACCTTTTTGGCAGCTACAATTATGGCAATAATCTACAACACACAAAAGGCAATCTTAACCGCCTAGTAACCGCCGCTAACAGTTCCAAAGTTTTTGATAATAACACCGTAGATATAGACCCTTACACAAGCCACAACTTTCGTAGCGGTGTGGATGTATATGCCAGTAAAAAAAATACGTTCGGCCTACTTGTAAGCGGCAGCATTGGTAACAATCCTTTTAAAA
>JAYUTQ010000706.1:0-5168 GCA_043755055.1 Chitinophagaceae bacterium
CTGCTGCTGCCATAACCCCATGTCTCTATCCTGCTGGCGGGTACACCTTTTCCAAGCAAATAAGATTTCACTACATCTGCCCTTGTTTGGGACAGCGGTAAGTTGCTTGCACCTTTTTTTGTACTTCCTGGATTTTTTTCAAGTGCATCTGTATGAGCACTTATTTTTAAGGTGTAGTCTGTGTATTCTTTTAAAATGGCTGCTATTTCATCCAGCATTGGGTACGATGATTCTTTGATAGTGCCAATACTTGTTTCGAAGAAAATTTTACGCTGTGCAAACTGTAATCTTTTTGGCACTGCTTTCGGAATTTCTTTTACTACAACGGGGCAACCGTTGTTTGATACACTTCCCATTACAGTTGGGCAATTATCTTCGGAATCAATAACACCATCGCTGTCGCTATCCGAAGGGCATCCTCTTGTATCTACTTTAGTTCCCTCTTTTGTATTGGGGCATTTGTCTTCCACGTCCATAACGCCATCCTTATCTGTATCAGCAGGGCATCCGGTTTCATCTACTTTAATACCAATAGGTGTATTCGGGCATTTATCGCTTGCATCCACTATTCCATCACCGTCAGTATCGGGGCATCCGCCAAACCTGTCGAGCCCTTTTTGGTTTGGGCATTTATCCATGGCATCCTCTATACCATCGTTATCACTATCGGGGCATCCTTTAAAACGTGGAGATCCGGGTACATCCGGGCATGCATCATCATTATCACTTACCCCGTCTTTATCCTTATCCTGGCAGCCATTCATTTCTTTAGTGCCGGGCAGGTTTGGGCATTTGTCCAGATAATCGGCCACGCCATCTCTGTCTGTATCCAAAGGGCATCCGTTTTCATCTACTTTAACTCCAGCCGGTGTAGCCGGACACCTGTCGTTCCTGTTTTTAATGCCATCCTTGTCATCATCAAAAAGTTTTGTGAGTATACCCTGACCAAATGAATGGCTAAACGATGATGCCAGCAGCAAGGCTGGTATTAAAAATTTGCTTTTACTCATGTTCATACTTGTTTTTTTTATTTTATTGGTGTAATTATAAACAAACTGCTTTTAAACAAATGAAGCACCAATACTGGCATAATTGTACGTAGTAGAGCTGTAAAACCCAACACCCGGTTTAATAACTACTGTAGAAGCCGAAACTTTAATTGAAAGATTTTTGGCATTATTGCAAGGCTGTAATGATTTTTATTTATTTTTTGTGGAAATAATACCCCTTAATTGCTCAATAAGGGGTATTAGTATGAAACGTTCGCCATTTTTAATATTAATACCATCATTCTTTCATTGTTTTTTTGTATTCTTATTTTCTTTCTGCCCGGTTATTTATCCTTAATATTTTTACAATGAACTATTCGCCTTCAACCACACGTTACGATAGTATGATATACCGCCGCTGCGGTAAAAGTGGTATTCAGCTACCGGCAATTTCATTAGGCCTGTGGCAAAATTTTGGCGATGTGGACGATGCCCATATTTATAAGCAAACCCTGCATCTTGCTTTTGACAGTGGCATTACGCATTTTGATTTGGCCAATAACTACGGGCCTCCGCCTGGCAGTGCCGAAACCAATTTCGGTAAAATGTTGAAAGATGAATTTGCCGGTTACCGGGATGAAATGATCATTTCTTCTAAAGCCGGATACCTTATGTGGCCGGGGCCGTACGGCGAATGGGGCAGCAAGAAATATATGATTGCCAGCCTCGATCAAAGCCTTAAAAGAACCGGACTGGAATACTTTGATATTTTTTACCACCACCGGCCCGACCCCAACACGCCGCTGGAAGAAACCATGGCAACACTAGACCTGCTGGTGCGGCAGGGTAAGGCATTATATGTTGGTATTTCTAATTATCAAAAAGAAGATGCAGCAAAGGCTATTGGCATATTAAAAAGCCTCGGTACGCCTTGCCTAATCCATCAGCCCAAATACTCTATGTTCGATCGTTGGGTAGAAGGAGGCTTACTGGATGTGCTGGAAGATCATGGTGTTGGGTGCATTCCATTTTCGCCATTGGCACAAGGCATGCTCACAAATAAGTATCTTCATGGAATACCCGAAGGCAGCAGGGCTACAAAAAATGTTTTTCTTAAACCTGAGCAGCTAACAGAACAGAAAATAGCAACTATACGAGCCTTGAATGGTATTGCTGAAAAACGTGGCCAATCATTGGCACAAATGGCCCTTGCATGGCTGCAGCAAGACCCACGTATAACCTCTGTGCTAATAGGTGCAAGCAAGCCGGAACAACTGGCCGACAGCCTGAAATGCCTCAATAATTTAAATTTTAGCGGCGATGAATTGAATGCTATTGAAGCGATTTTGAAGTAATGTAAATATTCTTGCTTTTTTACAAATTCCCCAACAACTCTTTTTTTCTTTTACACCTTTCAATATTAGCTACGGCGGTATCAATTACCTTGTTATCAAACGTGTACAGGATATTTTTTTTGTAAAACACAATTGCATCGTCAAACTTACCCAGCGATTCGTACATAATGCCATATTCGTTGGTGCATCGAATAGCTGTTACAAGTTTTATTAAAATATTTTAGTACTAAAAAACCAGATTAATATTTTTCCAAAGCCTTTTCTATGGCTGCTTTTGTTGCTTCATCACTCCATGCCTGTGGTGTAAATGTTTCACCAATTATTTTTTCGTACAGTTCAATATATCGGTTGCTGATGGTGTTAATCCAGGCCTCGTCCATCTCTGGCACCACCTGCCCTTCTTTGCCCATAAAATTGTTGGCTATCAGCCATTCTCTTACAAACTCTTTGCTGAGTTGCTTTTGTTTTTCGCCTTTTGCCTGCCGTTCTTCGTAGCCTTCAGCATAAAAATACCGCGACGAATCGGGGGTATGTATTTCGTCCATCAGATAAATGGTGTCGCCGTATTTTCCGAATTCGTATTTGGTATCTACCAGTATCAGCCCTTGTTTTTTTGCCAGTTCCCGGCCTCTTGCAAACAACGCCAAAGTGTATTTTTCCAGATTGGCATAATCCGCTTCGCTTACAATACCATGTGCAATAATGTCTTCCCTGCTAATGTCTTCATCGTGGCCTTCGCTAGCCTTGGTGCTTGGTGTAATGATGGGTGCAGGAAAAAAATCGTTTTCCTGCAAACCTGCTGCCATAGTAACGCCACACAAAACTCTTTGGCCCGATGAATAGGTTCGCCATGCATGGCCTGCAAGGCAGCCACGCACTACCATTTCTACTTTATAAGGTTCGCATCTTTTACCTATGGCCACATTGGGTGCCGGGGTTTCCAGCAGCCAGTTGGGGCAAATATCTTTAGTAGCCTGCAGCATATATGCAGCAATTTGGTTAAGTACTTGTCCTTTAAAAGGAATTGGTTTTGGTAGAATAACATCAAAAGCCGAGATGCGATTGCTTGACACCATTACCAATACTTGCTTACCAATACTGTATACATCACGAACTTTGCCCGAATAAAAACTATTTTGATTGCTGAACTGGAATGCCATTGTATAAATTAGGTTTTTTTATGAAGTTTAATATTTTGCTGCTAACAGGTTTTATTAATTAAAGGATAAAGTAAAAATTCTTTTTCGCATAGTTTTTAAATGGTAAAGAAGTATAAGAATGGATAAAAAATCATGTTGATTGAAAGACATACCTTAAGGTTAAGCCCGGTTTACATAAAAATGAAAGTACAACCTGCTTTGGCTTCAAAAATAATATCGAATAGAGGGCTTTACCGAAAAGCGATAATAAAAACTTTTTAACCTGTTCTCCCCAAAAAAGAATAAAATTAAAATTAGTTATGAAAAAGATAGATAAGTAACTAAATTTAATTTCATAAGAAATATTCAAATACCTATTTTGCCCTTTCTTAAACGATTAAAAAAGCTATTATGAGAAAAAAGCTACGGTTTATGGCTGCCATTGTTATTGCAAATTTATTTGCACTTTCGGCCATTGCCCAAAACACTACTATAAAGGGTAGTGTAAAAAATGCTACAAACAAAGAGGTAGTTTCTGCAGTGTCTGTTTTGGTAAAAGGTACATCCGAAGGAACCTACACCGACGACAAGGGAAACTTTACCATTGTTACCAGTCAAAAGTTTCCTGTTACACTTATTATTTCTTCGGTAGGTTTTGAAACCCAGGAAGTAGTGGTAAGCAGCGCCAGCCAAATGGTAAGTGTGGATTTTGTTAGCGCTTCCGGCCTTGGTCAGGAAGTAGTGGTATCGGCCACAAGAACCCCCACCAGAATTTTGGAATCGCCGGTAAGTATCGATAGGGTAAGTGCTGCCAACATCCGCAACACTGCTGCATCTAACTACTACGATATTGTATCTAACCTGAAAGGGGTAGATGTGGTAGCTTCTTCACTTACATTTAAAACGCCTACTACACGTGGTTTTTCCGGAAGCGGTAATACGCGTTTTAACCAGATTGTAAGTGGTATGGATAATCAGGCTCCCGGCCTTAATTTTTCGGTAGGTAGCGTAATTGGCCTAACAGAATTAGATGTGGAAAGCATTGAATTACTACAAGGTGCATCATCAGCCTTGTACGGCCCCGGTGGTATGTTGGGTACCATGCTTATCAATGGTAAAAGTCCTTTTAAATACCAGGGGCTTAGCTTTCAGGTGAAAACCGGAATTATGCATACCGATAGAAAACAACGTGCACAATCGCCTTATTATAACTGGAACGTTCGTTGGGCACAACAAGTAAATAATAAGCTGGCTTTTAAGATAGGAGCAGAACTTATTCAAGCCAAAGACTGGTTGGGTGATGATTACCGCAACTACAAACGCTTTGGTACCAAAGGTTCTTTAATTGCCGGAACAAGAGATACTGATCCTAATTATGATGGTGTAAATGTGTACGGCGATGAAACCACTACCAACCTAAAAGATATATTGAATCTTGTAGGTAATGCCCTGCCACCATTGCGGGGTTACATCAGTACATTGCCGGCAAGTATTCCGGTATCCCGTACTGGCTATACCGAAGCAGAAGTGGTAAATCCAAACACGATTAACATGAAGTTGTCTGGAGCCATACATTATAAACTAACCAATAAAATTGAGGCTAACATAACCGGCTACTGGGGAACCGGTAATACCATATATACAGGTAGCCAGCGATATTCTTTAAAAGACCTTAAAATAGGCCA
>JAYUTQ010000707.1:0-2349 GCA_043755055.1 Chitinophagaceae bacterium
ATTGGTATAACCTTTGCGCATAGCTACCCCAACAAAAAAAGCCCACCGAAATTAATCGGCGGGCTTTTGTCTTTGTACTAAAATCTAATATCTAAGTACTATTATTTTCCTTCGTCTTCCAGTTTCTTCTTCAGGTCAGATAAAGCACTAAGGTCTCCCATGGTAGCTTTTTCCACTTTAGCCTGAATGTTTTTCACTGCTTTTTTGGTTACTTCAGCCTCAGCTACTTTTACTTTACGTTCAGTTTCTATTACTTCCTGCTGAGCAATTTCCCAAAGGCGGGTGTGGCTAAGAACGATGCGTTTTTCGTTACGATCGAATTCGATAACCTGAAACTGAGCTGTTTCTTCAGCTACAATTTCTTTACCGTCTTCTTTCATTAAATGACGCTTTGGTACAAAACCTTCGATACCATATTGTAAACCAACGATGGCACCTTTATCATCCCTGCGGGTAACCGTTGCTTCGTGTACACTTCCAATCGGGAAGGTATCTCCAAGGGCATTCCAAGGATCTTCTTCCAGTTGTTTGTGACCCAATTGCAGTTTGCGGCCATCCTTATCAATGTTCAGGATAATTACATCAATGCTTTCGCTTGTTTTAACGTACTCACTTGGGTGATTTAAACGCTTCAACCAGCTCAGGTCGCTGATGTGGATCATACCACCAATGCCAGGCTCCAGTTCTACAAACACACCGTAAGGAGTGATGTTCTTAACGGTTCCTTTGTGGCGGCTTTCCATTGGGAATTTGTTCTCAATCGTATCCCATGGGTCGTTAGTCATTTGCTTGATAGACAAGCTCATTTTGCGGCTGTCTTTATCAAGTGTTACAATCTTAGCTTCGTACTCATCATTCAGTTTGAAGAATTCTTTAGCGTTGATTGGCGTATTGGCCCATGTAATTTCGCTTACGTGTACCAATCCTTCTACACCAGGGTATATTTCAAGGAACGCACCGTAATCTTCAATATTTACAACCTTACCTTTTACTACATTTCCTTCGCCAATACCTTCAGGCAATACATCCCAAGGGTGCGGAGTCAGTTGTTTTAAACCAAGGCTGATACGTTTTTTGTCGTCGTCGAAATCCAGAACCACCACGTTTAAGCGTTGATCCAGTTTCAATACTTCGCTTGGGTGGCTTATGCGGCCCCAGCTAATATCGGTGATGTACAGCAAGCCGTCCAGTCCGCCAAGATCCATAAACGCACCGAAGTCCGTGATGTTCTTGATGGTACCTTCCAATACCTGTCCTTTCTCCAGTTTGCTCATAATCTCGGCACGTTGTGCTTCGATGTCGCTTTCGATAAGGGCTTTGTGAGATACTACGGCATTCTTAATGGTTTCGTTCACCTTCACCACTTTAAATTCCATGGTTTTGTTTACAAACTGATCGTAGTCTGTTACCGGCTTCACATCTATCTGAGAACCTGGTAAGAACGTTTCCATTCCGAAAACATCTACAATCAATCCACCTTTTGTTTTGCTGGTAACAGTACCGGTAACGATGATGCCGGTTTTGTGTGCATCCACAATACGTTCCCAGGCACGTGTTGTACGGGCTTGTTTGCGGCTCAGGTGCAGGTTACCAAGCCTGTCTTCTTTTTCTACTACCATTACTTCCACTTCATCGCCAATTTTAACGGCCATGTCACGGAATTCGTTCAGACCGATTAAACCATCGCTTTTGAAACCGATGTTTACAACCACGTCTGTTTTGGTAAGACCTACTACGAGACCAATTACCATTTCGTTGTCGGCAACACTTTTAAAAGTATCGTCGTACACTTTGTCGTACTTGTTACGCTCTTCGTCTGTGTAAGCAATAACGTTACGCTTGTCCACACTCCAATCAAAATCGTCGTGTGCAGCCACTACTTCGGGCACCTGAGGTTCTGCTACAACAGGTGCAGCGTCTTCAGTTACAGTTGCAATGGTTTCTTCTACAGCCGGGGCTGCTGCCACTTCAGCAACGGGTGCTGGCGTAGGCTCATCAACAGGTGCATTTGTTGTCGCAGTAGTTACATCAGCGGCTGTTTCGGCCACCGGTGCACTCTCCTGTGCATCTGCGTTTGGGTTAACAATTTGTTCGTCGCTCATAAAATTACCCGAAGGGTTTAATTATTTCGGGGGTGCGAAAGTAAGGTTTTATGCTGTAGTGGCAAGGGTTTCGGCCGGTTTTATTTTGGGGTACAATGAATGGAAAACGAGGCGTATTTGATAGGATTTGGGCGTTCCGTCGGCAAAATGCCGGGCGGAGGCGGGCTTTCCACTCCAATCTTTTTTGCCCGAAAGCCGGGGGCAAAAAAGGATTTTCGTTGCACCCCAAAATAAAACCGGCCGAAAC
>JAYUTQ010000708.1:0-2348 GCA_043755055.1 Chitinophagaceae bacterium
TCCCGGGCTCTTTCACGGCCTTTCAGGTAACTATCTATGCTAAAATCGCCATTAAAATTATTATGGAGTGCAACGATTATTGATGGCTTAGCCGGGATCAATGAAAGGATCTTTTTTGCAAGCCTTTGCGTGGCTTCGATGGCTTTTTTAAGGCCGGTTGTGTTATTTACAAAATCGTTTTTAATGCCTTGGATCGAAAAAATATGGTTGGGGTCAAATTGGAAATCAGCATTGTCTATCTGGAAAAGAATATTACGATTATCGCCGTTCTCAATTTTAATAAGCAGGCCACCATTGGTTTTCAGCCATTGCATCCCTGCCAGTAGCGATGTATTTTCATTGCCATGCAGGTGTATCATTACCACATCTTTACGGCTGCCATAATTGTATATTTTTATTGGCACCGTTTGGTTGCCAAGCTGCTGCTTAACAACTGTAAGTGTGGGCTTGTAAACTATTTTACGGTCATCATCTCCGGATTTTGCAAAACTGATACCGATATTAAAAACTAAAAATATTATAAGAAGTGCTTTCATATTCTGATGTGTGTGAAACTAAAATTACGGTATCCTCTTCTACTTCATCAGATAATCTCTCTTACATGTTTCTCAATATTCTCACAAATTTTGTCCATGGGTAAATCGTTGGCATCCGTTCCAAAAGGGTCTTCTATTTCTTCGGCTATCAGCTCCAGGCTTGCCAATACGTAAAAGATAAATGCTACCACGGGTATTACCCAATAACCAAGGCTAAAAACGTAGCCCCATGGCAGCGTCATCACATAAAAGAAAATGAATTTTTTAATAAAGGCACTGTAACTGTAAGGGATAGGTGTATTTTTTATCCGCTCACATGCCCCGCAAATATCTGCGTATGCCTGCATTTCATTATTCAGCATCCAATATTGTTCTTTCTGTATTTTTTCCTGAATAAAAAGGTCGTTTACCTTTTTAAAAATAATCTGGTGTACCTGGTTGGGCACATGTTTTTCGTAGGCAATGCCATTAAATTCCGGGTGTTCTTTTTCATCCAGTGCCAGCCTTGTGCTTTCTTTTTGCAAATGATTTTTTAAAGCAAATGCATATTGAGGAATTACCGTACGGAAAAATTGCCTGTCTTTTGAATCGGTAGCAGGTAACATAGCCGATAATTTTATTGAAAGGCTACGGCTGTTATTTACTAACGAACCCCAGAGTTTGCGGCCTTCCCACCATCTTTCGTAAGCTGTATTGGTTCTAAAAACCAGTAACATAGAAATAACAAAACTGAGTATGCCATGCATCAAA
This sequence comes from Chitinophagaceae bacterium, assembly GCA_043755055.1. Taxonomy (GTDB): domain Bacteria; phylum Bacteroidota; class Bacteroidia; order Chitinophagales; family Chitinophagaceae; genus JAZKFT01. Next base: position 1,287 of record JAYUTQ010000708.1, read on the forward strand.
GTAATGTTCTTAAGATGGTGGTTTTGGCTAAGTTTCCAATATTCTATTTCGAAGTAGGCCACAATGCCACCATATATGCAAATGAAAATGAGCATGGGCCATAACGTTCTAAACGTATCCGACTTATGTAACCGGAAAATAAAAGTGAGCCAGTCTTTGGTGTTATAACTAATCATGGGCGAAAATTACAACTGGCAGTGTAATATTTGTTGGTGAAATTGTGATTCTTCTTTTTTAATCTATTGGAATAATTATACCCACCAGCCCCTAGTTAAATTTTTATTATGAATCCTACATTTGAGCCATGCTCAAAAAAATTATTACCGATTGGCCGTTATGGGTGCTTGTCATATTTAACCTGTACCTGCTGGATTATTACATAAAGTATCCATCGGAAATGGCAACTATTATTTTTTTATACTGGGCACAAAGTGTGCTAATAGGCGTTGTAAATTTTTTAGATATGCTAACCTTGCCAAACATAAAGCCCGAAATAGCCGCTGTAAGTGCTTTGCCAGAGAAAGATACTTTGGGTGGTAAAGGGTGTATGGCATTCTTTTTTCTATTTCACTATGGGGCATTTCATATAGGCTATCTGGTTTTTATGCTTATTAAAATAGATGGTAAAATAGATTTTGATTTCGTAAAGATTGGCCTGGCCATACTATCTTGTAACCTTGTAGCTGATTTTATAAGAAAAAAAGTACAGCAGCAAAACCATAAGCAAGATATTAATGTAGGTAAAATTTTTATCCGTCCTTATATCCGTATTATACCTATGCACTTTATGATTATACTGCCCGAATTTTTAAAAGTTAGCAATTTTACGGTGTTTATAATTTTAAAAATTGTAATGGATTTACTGATGCATTTTGTTACATCCAACCATTACCGTGGTGGCAATAATACTGCATCATTATCTTCGAACTTATAACCATTATTTATGCCATCAATTACCTGCCCCAATTGCCAGCACCAGTTTGAACCCAATGATGCTATAAGAGATGAAATAGAAAAAAGCCTTCGTGGTAAAATGGTGGATTGGCAAAAGAAAAAAGATGA
>JAYUTQ010000709.1:0-5163 GCA_043755055.1 Chitinophagaceae bacterium
TGCGGTACAAGAAAGACAAGCTGCGCCATGCCACAGTTAATTTTGGGTTTACAGTTATCCATCTGGCTTTTCATACGGGCTTTGCAGTGGTTATTATACTTATAAGCGACTGGTACCGTGCCCATAATTTTGGCTTTGTGTATTGGTTCCATGCCGGCACTTTTTTAACCATCCTCATCACCATACTTACGGTAGACTTTTTTGTAGGCTGGCTGGTGCATTTTACCGAACACAAAATAGCCTGGATGTGGCGTTTTCATGTAGTGCACCATGCAGATAACAATGTGGATGTAACTACCGGCCTGCGGCACCATCCGGTAGAAAGTGTGTTTCGTGGCATCTTTATTTTTGGCGGCGTTTTGCTTAGTGGTGCACCTATGTATGCCGTAATGATTTACCAAACTTTACTAATTATAGCCACGCAATTTGCCCATGCCAATATTAGCCTGCCGCCATGGCTGGATAAAGCCATTAGCTATGTAATTGTAAGTCCCAATATGCACAAGGTGCACCACCACTGGAAGCAACCGCAAACCGACAGTAACTATGGTGCTGCACTGGCCATTTGGGATCGTATGTTTGGCACCTACATGCACATGGAGCCGAAAGATATTGTGTACGGCCTCGACCGCTATTACCCCAACGAAAAAGATGAAGATTTTGTAAGGCTGCTAAAAACCCCTTTTCAAAAACAGGGTGGCGATAATGAGCCGTTGGGTAAGCGAGGGTAAAGTCAGTAAGGTATTCGATGTTTTAAATCGCTAAATTTGAATCATGAAAACGATAGAAATAAATATAAAAAAGCAATACGCTGAGCAGGTTATTGAGGATTTGGAGCGCATGGAAGCTATAGAAATTGTGCGAAAACCCGTTACAAAAATGGATACGGATAAGCTATGGGGAAGCTGGAAAAAAGAGAGCATAGAAACCATTGACGCTAACATTTCTAAAATGAGAGACGAATGGCAAAGGGATTTTTAATAGACACCAACACATTGATTTATTTTCTAAAAGCCGCACTACCCAATAGCGGTTTTTTATTTGTAAAAAGTATTTTAGATACTGCGCCAATTATTTCATTTGTTACACAAATAGAACTTTTAGGATACCCTACTATTTCCGGATCAGAAGAAAAAGATGCCATGCACGTTATCCAGTCATCTTCAGTAATTCTTATCAACAATATTATTATTGAAGAAACTATTTTGCTGAAAAAGAGGTATTCAATTAAGCTCCCCGATGCCATCATTGCCGCTACAGCATTGGTAAATGACCTTACAATTATTACAGCAAACGAAAAAGATTTTTTAAAAATACAAGGCCTGGATATAATCAATCCCACAAAAATTTAGTTTCTGCCTCCAATGAAAACAATCGCCATGATACCGGCACGTTATGCCGCCACCCGTTTTCCGGCCAAGCTGATGCAGATACTGGGCAGCAAAACCGTTATCCGCCACACGTATGATAATACGGTAGCCACCGGTCTGTTTGATGAAGTGATGGTAGTAACCGACAGCGATATTATTTACAACGAAATTATTAGCCATGGTGGCAAAGCCAAAATGAGCATTACCAATCACGAAAGTGGCAGCGACCGTATAGCAGAAGCCGTGGCAGATATGGATGTGGACATTGTAGTTAATGTGCAAGGCGATGAGCCTTTTGTACAAACAGCACCGTTGCAAAAATTGCTGGATGTTTTTACCGGCGAAGCCGGAAAACAAGTGCATGTAGCCAGCCTGATGCAGGTACTAAAAGAACAACAATTTATAGCCGACCCCAACTACGTAAAAGTGGCTGTAGATAAAAATATGAACAGCTTGTTTTTTAGCCGTAGCGTAATACCTTACCCAAGAGATACGGCTGTGGCCACCCATTATTACGAACATATTGGCGTGTATGCTTTTCGCAAACAGGCCCTGCTGGATTTTACCAACTGGCCCATGACACCTCTGGAAGCTGCCGAAAAAATAGAATGCCTCCGCTACCTCGAAAACGGTATTCAACTTAAAATGATTGTAACCGAATACATGGGCGTGGAAATAGATACGCCTGAAGATTTGGAAAGAGCGGCAGCGATGTTATAACGCCTTTAGAGCTTCTAAAATTTGTTCTATTTTTTTATTGTTTTCGTTAATCTCCTGTACTATTTTTTCCGCCGTGGCTTCATCTGTCGCATCTAAATTGCTGTAAGAAATTCTTAAATCATATTCGTTTTTGCGGAGTTGTATATATTCCAGCAGCTTATCTGCCCTCGTATGCATATTTTTAGAAATATTGTAACTGGTGGTAGACTGCATTAGCTTTTCTCCATCGTCCCACAATTGCCTTCCCTCAACCAGTAAATTTTTCATTTCAGTTTCGGATAAACTATCGCTTGTAAGGGGCCTTAATGCTTTTTCTTCTATTGCAGAGAGATCGTCTAAAACACTGCCAAACCTTTTACCATCTTTATAAGATGCTTCCTCCAATTCATATTCCATCCCCTTTCTAGCCGTATCATCTCCTTTATTTTGTTGCAGATAGCCAAAAGTAGCCCCGGCGGTAAGCAGCAACAATACCGGAATTACCCATACCAGTTTTTGACCCAGCTTTTCTTTTTTTATAGTGTACACATACAGATAGCCAATTACAAAACCGCTAACCAATCCGCCTATATGAGCTGAGTTATCTACCCCGCCCTTCATACCATAAAATAAATTAAAGGCTATAAAAATACCAATGCTTTGCAGCAGCGATTGGCGTACCTGCTTTGGTATAAGGCTGGTGGTAAGCAATGCTAAAAACAACCCGAACATGCCAAACACCGCACCAGAAGCACCGGCACTAATTACAGGTGCCTTGTGCCACCAAAGGCTTACCAGGCTTGCAAATACACCGGTACACAAATAGGCCGCAAGGTATTTTGGCTTGCCCAGCATGGGCTCCAGATAATTACCAATCATATACAGGCAGTACATGTTCATACCCACATGTATAATGCCAAAATGGATGAATGTACTGGTAACAAGCCGCCACCAATCGCCGGTTAAAGTAAGCGGTGCATAGTTGGCACCCCACTTTAGATGCACCAGGCTGTTATCCCCCATTATACCTGCTCCATCTATAATCATTAAAATAAAAACAATCACGTTAATGGCCATCAGGGTATATGTAACATAGAGGTTGCTGCCTTGCAAATTCATGGCCTCGCTTACGGCTGCTGCAGTTTCTGCTTCGGTTTCCAACGCTTGTATGGTTGCAGCCCTTAAAGCATCAATAGCTGCTTTGTTATCATCTATTTTAATACCATCACTATTTTCTTTTACTGTGGCAAAGGCTTGTAAAAAAGCAGCAACGTTCTTTTTGTTTTTGCCACCCATATCAAACGATTCTCCATTTACCATTTCGCTGCTAACGGTTAGCATATCATTTTCTGCACCCACCAATATTTGTTGTGCATTGCTTTTCCATGTTTTGGGTGTGCTGCCACTAATTTTATTGTCACCCGCAAACTGAACCGTCCAGCCTAAATTTTTCATGGCTTCATAGCTAAGGGCCAAGACTGTTTCTGTATCTGTATTTTGCATTGGTATGCTTTGTTCCTGTTTTGGCATAAAAATTATTTGTGGCAATTTGATGCAATATTTTGGCTTTGCCAATACCGTGTTGTACTTACTTCGGTTCACCACATACCAGTCTTACCAATTATCCAATGCCCAAGGCTAAATTCTTTCTAAATTCGTGCCTTTAGCAGTAAAAAATAACGGTATGCAGTTTAGAAATTTTAAAATGGTAAGCTACGTGGTATATGGGCGTGGGGCTTTTAACCAGTTAGACGAAATTATAGCACCCCACCGCAAGGCAGGTGCACCCATGATATTTTTACTCGATCATTTTTTCGAAGGCAAGCCATTAGCCAGCCGTGTGCCACTTCGTGGAAATGATAAGGTAATTTTTGCTGATGTAACCTACGAGCCCAAAACCACTCAGGTAGATGCGTTGGCTGCACAACTAAAGGCCGAATTTGGCGCCATCAGCGGTGTTATAGGCATTGGCGGCGGCAGCGTAATGGATCTTGCCAAAGCCGTAAGTTTAATGATGAACAACCCCGGCAGCAGTGCCGATTATCAGGGTTGGGATCTGGTAAAATTTCCCGGCGTGTACAAGGTAGGTGTGCCTACATTGAGCGGTACGGGTGCCGAGGTTAGCCGCACCACTGTGCTTACCGGCCCTACCAGAAAGCTGGGTATGAACAGCGATTTTACACCCTTCGACCAGATAGTGCTGGACCCGGAACTTGCCCAAAATGCACCTGCTAACCAGCGGTTTTATACCGGCATGGATTGCTATATCCATTGCATTGAAAGCCTTACCGGCACTTACTTAAATGAGTTTAGCAAAAGCTACGGTGCCAAGGCTTTAGACCTTTGCCGTGAGGTTTTCCTCAGCGGCCGTGAGTGGACAAATGAAGATGACGACAAACTGATGATGGCCAGTTATGCAGGCGGTATGAGCATTGCCTACAGCCAGGTGGGTGTGGCACATGCAGTTAGTTATGGCCTTAGTTATTTACTCGGCACCAAGCATGGCATTGGCAATTGTATTGTAATGAACCATATTGGCGAATACTATCCCGAAGGTGTGGCCGAGTTTAAAAAAATGATGGAAGTAAATAAAATTGATATTCCGCAAGGCATTTGTGCCAACCTTACCGAAGAACAATTTGACACCATGATGAACGTAAGCCTCGGCATGAAACCGCTTTGGGAAAACGCCCTTGGTAAAGGCTGGGAAACCATTATGACAAGGGGGAAGTTGAGGGATTTGTATGGGAAATTGTAGAGTAGGAACTTTTGCTAATTTCTATTGATTGCTTCCAAGATAAAAATGAAAATTACAACAATGATAATCCAGTGTAGTTTTATAACGGTACTGAAGTTTCATTTTGTAACTAAACATCCGAACTAATCAATAGAGCCCCGTAGGGCAATGTCATTAAGTTAAGCCTTAGCGAGGCGATGCTTTGGTAAAGACAATGTTACAAGTTCTGTCACAGCCACATCGTGGCGACATTTTATCTAGGTTTTCAATAAAAATGTGTCGCCCCGAAGGGGCTTAGGTTAATAATTTACGCTATTTACTACCAAAATATCGCCACGATGTGGCTCTTAAAAAATC
>JAYUTQ010000710.1:0-2340 GCA_043755055.1 Chitinophagaceae bacterium
GAGAAATATCCTACTGATTTACCATTAAAAAACCAGTGGGTTTTTCACCTGGTTTGGAATATGATCAGGCGTTATAAAATTAAAAATGTAGAAGGCATAAGGGTACTGGGTTTTAAAGGCGCTATCCCCGAAGGAACCGCAGCCATCATTGCTTACCAGAAAAAAATTCCACGTATTATTTTAAAGCAAACACCATGGAGCCAAGGGCTTATGGGCAGACTTTTTAAAAGAGTATCCGCCTTGTAAAAGCGTCAACTGTTCACAATTCCTTCATTTTTATTTCATATAAAATTTATATACTGCTAACACTGTGGTAATGCAATGATTTGACATTTGCTAAACCCACAATGCTAATGGAACGCCGCCCAGTAGAAGTAGCTATTATCAGCGATTTGCATCTTGGCACTTACGGCTGCCACGCAAAAGAAATTCTCAATTACCTCAAAAGTATTCAGCCTGGTTTATTGATTCTTAACGGCGATATAATCGATATCTGGAATTTTAGCAAACGCTATTTTCCGGCAAGCCACATGCAGGTGATAAAAGAGATTATAAATTTTTTCAGCAATGGGACAAGGGTGGTATACGTTACAGGTAATCACGATGAAATGCTGCGCCGCTATAGCGATATGCAGATGGGCAATTTTCAGCTTGTAGACAAACTGGTGATGAAAATAAACGGCAAGATGTGCTGGATATTTCATGGTGATGTATTTGATGCTACTACTAAAGGCAGTGCCAAAGTTCTGGCCAAACTTGGCGGTAAAGGTTACGACCTGCTCATCCTTATTAACCGGTTTGTAAACTGGTGGCTCAAACTATTCGGAAGAGATAAAATGAGCCTTTCAAAAAAGGTTAAAGACAGTGTAAAAAAAGCCGTTTCATGGATCGGAAATTTTGAACAAACGGCAGCCGAATTAGCTATAGAAAAAAATTACGATTATGTAATCTGCGGCCACATCCATCAACCACAGAAACGAGTGGTAGAAACTGCCAAAGGCAAAGTAACCTACCTGAACAGCGGCGACTGGATTGAGAATTTAACAGCCTTGGAATACCATCAAAACGACTGGCATATATACACATACAATCCCAACACATTCGAAAAAAATAAGGTACAAAAAGAAAAGCATGAATTGAATGTGATGACCAATGAAGTGATGCTGTATATCTCTTCATTGGCAGGGTAATGCTGGTCATTGGTCACTAGATCAATTGTCGTTTACCAGAATAAATGCTTGTTTGAAGGAACCCAAAAACACAACCTATTTTCTAACCCTGCCCTTAAGGTAGGGAAAACAAAAACCCCATGACAAAGATCCTCTACGCAATACAAGCTACGGGCAATGGCCATATAAGCAGGGCCATTCAGCTAATGCCCTACCTGCAACAATTTGGACAGGTGGATACATTTATAAGCGGTGCCAATGCCACGCTAGACGTGCCTTTTCCCGTAAAATACCGGAGTAAAGGCATGAGTTTATTTTATGGCAAATGTGGCGGATTAGATTACTGGAGTCTGGCAAAAAACACCAACTTATTTCGCATACATAGAGAAGCACAGGACCTGCCGGTGGAGCAATACGATGTAGTAATAAACGATTTTGAACACATTACAGCACTGGCGTGTAAAAAGAAAAAAATACCATCGGTACAGTTTGGTCATCAGGCAAGTTTTATGAGTGCTGCCACTCCAAGACCAAACAATAAAAGCATACTAGGGGAATTGGTGCTGAAGCAATATGCCAAAGCAACAAATTACATTGGCCTGCATTTTCAGCCTTACGATAAATTTATTTTTACACCGGTGGTAAAGGATGTTTTTCTGAATGCAGTACCTATAAATGAGGGCCATATTACAGTGTACCTTCCGGCCTTTCAAAAAGATTGCTTGCTCAAATATTTAAATGCAGTTCCGGAAGTGCATTTTCACTTTTTTTTACCCAATATAAAAGAGCCGTATCGGAAAGCCAATATTACATACATGCCGGTAAATAATCATCTGTTTAACCAAAGCCTTTTAAGCTGTAGTGGTATTATTACAGGCGGTGGTTTCGAAACACCTGCCGAGGCTTTATACCTTGGCAAAAAGCTGATGAGCATACCAATAAAAGGCCAATACGAACAACAATGCAATGCTGCTGCATTGCAGCAAATGGGCGTTACAGTGTTAGACGATGTGAAAGATGATTTTGATACGCAGATTATAAACTGGTTGGGTAAAAAACACAGCAATATTAAACAGGAAGCAAATGATGTAAAGCGAACTTTGCAATTTCTGTTTGATACATATCCTTCAAAAAAGGAAGCATTGGTTTTGAATGAAAAGATTTATAAAGA
>JAYUTQ010000711.1:0-2338 GCA_043755055.1 Chitinophagaceae bacterium
CCACCGGGCAGGTGTTCTAAAATCAAGTTTTGTAGCCGAGGTTAAAAGCGATTTAATGGGAGAACAAACCATTCTTTGCGGCTTGTTGCAAAGTGGTTCCATCCTTTGTTTTAATAAAATGGTGGAAAAGGGTATCGACAACGGATATGCTTCTAAATTAATACAATATGGCTGGGAAGTGATTACCGAAGCGCTGAAACAAGGTGGCATTACCGCCATGTTCGACAGGTTGAGCAACCCTGCAAAAATTAAAGCATTTGAAATTAGCGAAGAGCTGAAAGACATCATGCGTCCGTTGTTTCAAAAACATCAGGACGATATTATGAGTGGCGAATTTAGCAGCACCATGATGGCAGATTGGGCAAACGACGACAAAAACCTGTTGGGCTGGCGTGCCGAAACCGGGGAAACCGCATTTGAAAAATCAATTGCCACGGCCGATAAAATTGCTGAACAGGAATTTTTCGACAATGGTTTACTAATGGTGGCCATGGTACGTGCCGGTGTGGAACTGGCTTTTGAAACTATGGTGGAAACGGGTATTAAAGCCGAAAGTGCTTATTATGAATCGCTCCACGAAACACCGTTGATTGCCAATACCATTGCAAGGAAAAAACTGTTCGAAATGAACCGTGTTATTTCTGATACTGCTGAGTATGGATGCTATTTGTTTAACCATGCCTGTGTACCGTTGCTGGCCGATTTTATGAGGACTGTAGAAACAGACATAATTGGCAAGAACTTTAACGATGGCATTGATAATGGTGTAGATAATAAAACGCTGATTGCCGTAAACAGGGCTTTACGCAGCCACCAAATAGAACAGGTTGGCGATGTGTTGAGGCAAGCCATGACTTCAATGAAAGCGATTAGTACGGTAGTGTAATTTTTATATTGGCGTTCCGCCATATGAAGGCAATCAGCCAATAAAATAATCATGGCACAGCTTTGGTTGGTTCCATTGTAACATGCGGGACAATCCAAAAATCACTCATGTCTTTAACCGCATTATTTAACAGGCAACAATTACATGCATACGACACCACTTACCCAACCCAACTTTAAAGCAGCAGCCGAAAGGCTAAAGCATGTAGTGTTGCACACACCACTCAGTTTTAATCAAAACCTTTCCAAAAAATTTGGGGCTTATATCTATCTTAAAAGAGAAGATATGCAGGTGGTTCGCAGCTATAAACTTCGTGGTGCCTATAACATGATGAGCAGCCTTACACCAGACGAACTGAGCAGAGGTGTGGTATGTGCTAGTGCCGGAAACCATGCACAGGGTTTTGCATATAGTTGCAAAAAACTCAATACAAAAGGTGTGGTTTTTATGCCGGTTATTACGCCCAACCAAAAGGTGAGCCAAACCAAAATGCATGGCGAAGATTTTATAGAAATCAAATTGATTGGCGACACTTTCGACGACTGTGCTTTTGCTGCAAAAAAATACACGGAGGAAAACGGCATGACTTTTATACCGCCGTTTGACGATTTACGGATTATAGAAGGCCAAGGCACTGTGGGTGTAGAAATTTTAGAAGACATACAAGACGTTGACTACATTTTTTTACCCGTGGGTGGCGGCGGCTTAAGTGCCGGTGTAGGAACGTATTTTAAAACCTTTTCGCCACAAACAAAAATTATTGGGGTGGAGCCGGAAGGTGCCCCAAGCATGTTTGAAGCACTAAAAGCAGGCCAACCGGTTACACTTGAAAGCATTGAAAGATTTGTAGATGGCGCTGCTGTAAAACGCATTGGTGATGTTACATTTCAATATTGTAAAGATGCCCTGGACGATATGCACCTGGTGGCAGAAGGTAAAGTGTGTACCACAATTTTAAAATTGTATAATGAAGATGCAATAGTAGCAGAACCCGCCGGAGCATTGAGTATAGCAGCATTAGATGATTATGCCGAACAGATAAAAGGCAAGACCGTAGTTTGTATACTCAGCGGCAGTAACAACGATATAGACCGGATGCAGGAAATTAAAGAACGCTCCCTGCAATACGAAGGTTTGAAGCATTATTTTCTGATACGATTTGCGCAGCGGCCGGGTTCTTTAAAAGAATTTGTAAACCATGTGCTGGGCCCCACCGATGATATTACCCGTTTTGAATACATGCAAAAGCATAACAAAGAAACCGGTCCGGCCCTTGTGGGCATTGAACTGCGCAGTAAACAGGATTATGCTGTACTGCTGCAAAATCTGGAATTGTATAATATAAATTATACCGAAGTAAAAGGCGACGGTAATTTATTTGGTTTTCTTATTTCATAAGCGGAATCACTAGCGTCCTAATATAATTAGAACATTATCAATTGGTTATGTTCA
>JAYUTQ010000712.1:0-2337 GCA_043755055.1 Chitinophagaceae bacterium
GCTCCAATGCGGTAAGCAATGTTGAGTGTTCAATTGCAAAAGCCCTTATTGCTTTTTGAGAAATAATTACCATGACTACAAATTTAGAATAATTTCAAAAATTGAAAATAATTTTTGCTAAATGAAATACTTATATTTTTCGAAGGCCGCAATTATCTAGCTTTTTGAAGCTAATATTGGTGCTATAATTCTTTCCTTATGAAAAAATGGCTCCGCAGAACAGCCCGCTACCTCATCGGGTTGTTTCTGTTTTTCAACATCGTTATGGCGTTTAATGCATGGAAATTTACCCATTATTACGACGACCCAGAACTACGAAAACCGCAGCCCACAGGCTTTTTACCCACAGTTGGCAATATCATCTTTGGCCAAAAAATGCCCAAGCGGCTGAACGATTCCGTTCCATCTGTGCCTTTTGAAAAAGTGATTTTGAAAAATAAAGATGGGTTGAAGTTAGAGGCATGGAACATAAATAATCCAAGCCATTTGGTCGATACTGTGGTAGTAAACAAAGGGACCATCATTATGTTCCATGGCCAGGGCAGTTGTAAGTCTGCTATTCTTAGAGAGGCCTACGAATTTCTACAACTCGGCTACGACGTTTTTATGGTAGACTTCCGCAGCCACGGCGGCAGCGAAGGCGAACAAAGCACCATTGGTTTAAAAGAAGATGAGGATGTAAGAATTGCTTACGAATACATAAAAGACAAAACCAAACAAGAACCGATTTTATACGGTGTTTCGCTTGGTGCCGCCACCATTACAAGGGCTATTACCGAATACAATTTGCACCCACAAAAAGTAATTTTAGAAATGCCATTTGGCAGTTTACAAAGTGCCGTAAAAGGCTTTATGCGTATTAAAGGTTTGCCACAGGCTTTTGCCCCATTCCTTACTTTTTGGGGCGGCACACTCAATGGCGAATGGGCTTTTAACCATCAGCCAACCGAATTTGCCAAAAACATTACCTGCCCCGTACTGCTGCAATGGGGCGCCAACGATCCACGGGTTACAAAGGCCGAGCAAGAAGAAATTTTTACCAATCTTAATACTACCAAAAAGCAATTCTTAGTGTACGAAACGGCAGCCCACGAAAGCCTTTGTAAAAAAGAACCAGAAAAATGGGTAAAGCATGTGAGTGAATTTTTGGCTGGGCAATAATGTGTGTTCCTATCCTTCATGTTTGAAAAACAGCATCATCTTTTTTAAATAGGCTTAAAAAACTTTTCTCCTACTTTTGAGCATATCGTTAAACATAGAAAACCTGCACATGAAACTTCTTGAAAATAAAACAGCCATTGTAACCGGCGCAGCCCGTGGAATAGGCGAAGGCATTGCCTTGAAATTTGCCGAACACGGCGCCAATATTGCCTTTACCTACATCAGCGACAGTAGTGCAGAACGGGCCAAAGCCCTGGAAGAAAAACTAATAGGCATGGGCGTAAAAGCCAAAGCTTACCAAAGCAATGCCGGCGATTTTGCAGCCTGCGAAACCTTTGTAGCCGATGTGCTTAAAGAATTTGGTACCGTAGATATTTGTGTAAACAATGCAGGCATCAGCAAAGACAACCTGCTACTTCGGATGAACGAAGAACAATGGAACTCGGTAATGCAAGTAAACCTCAACAGCGTTTTTTACATGACCAAACAAGTCATCCGCCCCATGATGAAGGCCCGCAGCGGAAGCATCATCAACATGAGCAGCGTAATTGGCGAAATGGGCAATGCCGGCCAAAGCAGCTATGCAGCCAGTAAAGCCGGTGTAATAGGCTTTACCAAAAGTGTGGCCAAAGAATTGGGCAGCCGCAATATCCGTTGCAATGCCATTGCCCCCGGCTTTGTAGAAACCGACATGACCAGCTATTTGCAACATGGCGATGGCGCAGATAAATACAAGGCAGGCATTCCGCTTGGCCGCTTTGGCACTACTGAAGACATGGCCAATGTAGCCCTTTTTTTGGCCAGCGATATGGGCAGCTATGTTACCGGACAGGTTATTAGTGCCTGCGGCGGATTGAATATTTAATTACCTCTTTTTCCATTTTTTAATTGCCACCCTGCGGGTGAAAATAATTGCCATGGCTTATCCTTTCCAAATAAAAAGTGCAGAACAATACCAAACGGATTACGATAAAAGTGTAGCAGACCCCGAGGGTTTTTGGGCTTCGGTGGCAGAAAATTTTTTATGGAAAAAGAAATGGGATACAGTACTGGACTGGAATTTTACCGAACCCAAAATAGAATGGTTTAAGGGTGGTAAAATGAATATTACCGAAAACTGCATCGACCGGCATTTAGCCACCATGGCCGATAAGCCGGCCATCATCTGGGAACCCA
>JAYUTQ010000713.1:0-5140 GCA_043755055.1 Chitinophagaceae bacterium
GGCATACACGAAATAGCACTTGCTTTTGCGGCTAATAACTCTGATAAATTATACATTGGTGGTAGTTTGGGCGTACCTATTTACAATTACAGGCGTACACAAGAATATTCCGAAACATCGCTCAGTACCAGCATTACCGATTCGTTTGCATCATTTAAATACAACGAAACATACGAAAGCCGTGGTGTGGGAGTTAACGTAAAGCTGGGTTTAATTTATAAGCCCATTGATAAAATTCGCCTTGGCATCGCCATCCACACCCCCACATTTGCTAACATGGAGGACAAAATACGTAGCAGCATTACCACAAACACCGAAGGCTATAAAGGCACACTAACTGTTACCAGCGATCAGCTAAACAGCAACAATCCCGGAGTTTACAATTACACACAAACTACGCCCTGGAAGGCCATTATCAGCGGATCGTATGTATTTAATGAAGTGAAAGATGTAAGAAGGCAAAAGGCTTTTATTACAGTAGATGCTGAATATGTGCCACACAAAGGCACCCAATACGATATAGCAGAAGGCGGCACAGATGCTGATAAAACCTATTACAAAGGTGTAAACAATGCTATAGACGAACGGTATAAAGGCGTTTTTAATTTTAGGTTGGGTGGAGAGGTGAAGTTTACAACTATTATGGCACGGGCTGGCTTTGCTTACTATGGCAATCCATATCAAGATAATGATATTTTAACCAATAACAGAATGCTGTTAAGCGGTGGATTGGGTTACCGTAACAAGGGTATTTTTATAGACCTAACTTATGTACATAGCGTAATGAAAGATACCCACGTGCCATACTATCTTAGCGACAGACCGAACACATTTGCTACAGGTAATAACATAAAAGGCAATGTGATGCTTACATTTGGGACTAAATTTTAGTACCTGATGAATGTTGAGTTATCAAACTACGAACTTTGGTTAAGATTTGGCATTGCAGCTTTTGTGGTAATTATCATCTTTAGGGCTTTTATATTTCGCACCTCATTTTTCGGAAGGGCAATGATCTGTTTCTCAGCAGGTCTTGCCCTTTTTGCTGTTTTGGTATGGCTAAATTTTAATGTTCTAATACAGATACCGGATTATTTTGGCACAAGTAATTACGATATGCACCTGCTTACCGATCAGGAACACACCATCCGTTATTATTATTGGTACTCTGCCGCCTCAGCATTAGCCCTGGGATCTGTAATAAATATACTATGGCTCATAAAACACAAAACACAGCATAGGTTTGTTATTCCGCCGCAGCAGGCCCGTATTTTTAGCCTGTCTATGGTGTTTGGTTGTGTAGTAATTTTATTAATAGCAAGTTTAATTTTAACCTGATTACTCGTAGCTATATAGCACTTTCCCCTCAGCCTGCTTGTCCTTATTAAAAACCACTTCTTTTGTTTTTAAACCACGGTCATCGTAAGTGTAGCGCCAAATGCGGTACTGATTAGTGCCGTTTACAAAAGAAGTCATTTGTGCAAGCCGGCCATTACCATCGTATTCAAAAGTATAATCGGGCAGCAATCGGCGGGCCCTTGTGCTATACCGGGCTATATCGGTAAGATGGCCTTTGGCATCGTAATAGTAGTAGTAGGTTTCGATTGTTTTACCTTTTTCCACCCATCTTTCTTCTCCTATCCAGCCATGTTCATCTGCCAAAAACTGAACTTTTAAAGAGTCTTTTCCGTTTTTTATCCGCAACATGCTTTTAGGCTGGCTGCCGTTAAAAGTATATTGCCGGTTTTCCGAAAATTTTAAAATGGTTTGCTCCGGTTCGTGGCTTGCAGAAGTAACACCGGTAAGGTTTTCCGGCGTGCCACTGCCGTAAGTATAGCTGGTTAAAGACACTGCCGCTTCTGTACTGTCGTTGGTAGTAGCTGGCATTCCGTTCTCAAGAAATTTGGTAGAAAGTATCGATGTGGGGCTAGATGGGCTTTGGGTACTTGTCGTCATTTCATTTCGCCGGGCATTAATCTCCTGTAAAATGCTAATCCCTTCTATTGGTTCGCCATTAGGGTCGGTACTGGTTACGGTTACCTTTTTTATATTGTTCTTTTTAAGTAACTGGTAATGCTCTTTGGCTTGTTTATTTCCTAAAATATCGTTGTAATAATATTGGGCGTTTACGCTGGTAGCTGCACTAAAACACATCACACATAAGACTTTATACATAGTTCTAATTTGGTTCAAAATTAAATGGATATTCACAAGACGAAGCAAGATGGTTTTTTTGTATGTAGCCCAAGTCATTTCTTTGCTTTTTTAACATAATAAACAACCAATTACCTTGTCGCATTTTAAAGAAAGAACAGCAAAAAACTGCCTGAATTGCAATGCAATTGTTGCCGGTAAATATTGCCAGGTATGTGGCCAGGAAAATATAGAACCCAAAGAAAGCTTCTGGCACCTTGTAACCCATTTTTTTAATGATATAACCCATTTTGATGGTAAATTTTTTACCACAACAAAATTGCTGCTACTAAAACCAGGCTATTTGGCCAAAGCCTATTTACAGGGCAAAAGAGCCAGTTACTTGCATCCCATCAGGATGTATGTATTCACTTCCTTCGTTTTCTTTTTACTGTTTTTTACTATAACAGACAGTGCTATAGATTTCGGCGAAATGAGTGAAGGAGAACTTAAAAGAATTTCGAACCAAATAAAAATAGATGGCATTGACTCTATGATAGCCGATACCAGAGATACATCCATCCTTAAAGCCCTGAACATAAAAAAAACGGAATATAAAAATGCGAATCTGATTATTGATTCGGTAGAAGATGCAAGAATTTTAGTGGAAAAAAGAAAGAAGCAACAAACGATTACTCCATCAAATAATAAACCAAAAGTAGAAACATCCGACTCCCTTGTCCGATCATTAAATGATTCCGCAAAGGGCAGGAATCGCAATTCTAAATTGAGATTTGGATCATCTTTTCCCGACTCTGTAACTACTGTGGCACAGTATGAAAAATACCAGGCCAGTTTACCTGAAGCAGATAGGGATAGCTGGTTAACAAAAAAAATGGCTTACAAAAAAATTACCATCCAGGAAAAATACCGCTACAATGGCAATGAATTCGGCGAGATTCTGATTGAAACTTTTTTACACAGCCTGCCAAAAATGCTGTTTATATCTTTACCACTATTTGCATTGGTTTTACAGTTATTGTATTTCCGCCAAAAGCATTTGTATTATACCGATCATGGCGTATTTAGCATTTACTATTTTATAGCTGTATTTATTATTCTACTGTTCGACATGCTAATAAAAAAATTACAGACAGTTACAGGCTGGCAGATATTCAATTATGTAGAACCGATACTAATACTTTTTATTTTGTTTTATCTGTATAAAAGTATGCGTAATTTTTATGGACAGCGGCGTGGTAAAACAATTTTGAAATTTATTTTACTATGTACTTTATCCAGCTTTGTTACACTGGTACTTACAGTTGGTCTTTTATTGATTACCTTTTTAAAAGTATAACACTATATGCAAAATATACAAGCCCAGCAAGCCTTTCAGCGATTGCTAACCATAATGGACGAACTACGGGAAAAATGCCCATGGGACAAAAAGCAGACCTTAGAAACCCTGCGGCCATTAACCATAGAAGAGCTCTATGAACTTACAGATGCCATTATGAACAAGGATTGGAAAGGCATAAAAGAAGAGCTGGGAGATATGCTGCTACACATTGCTTTCTACGCCAGAATCGGTAAGGAAGAAGAGCAATTTACAATGGAAGAAGTGCTGAATAGCATCTGCGATAAATTGGTGTACAGGCATCCACATATTTATGCCGATGTTAAAGTGAATAACGAAGAAGATGTAAAGAAAAACTGGGAACAGCTTAAAATGAGAGAAGGCAAGAAAAGTGTACTTGAAGGTGTGCCTGTATCATTATCACCATTAATTAAGGCAGCAAGAATACAGGAAAAAGCAGCTAAAATAGGTTTCGACTGGCCGGATGTAGCACCCGTTTGGAACAAAGTGCAAGAAGAAATAGCAGAGCTAAAAGAAGCGGTGGAATTAAAGAATCAAAAAGATATAGAAGAAGAAATGGGTGATGTATTATTTAGCCTTGTTAATTACGCAAGGTTTGTAAATGTAGACCCCGATACAGCACTGGAAAATACCAATAGAAAATTCATTCGTCGTTTTCAGTTTATGGAGAAAGTGGCATTGGAACGATCCTTGCAGCTGGCATCCATGACATTGGAAGAAATGGATATATTATGGAATCAGGCAAAGAAAGAAATTGGGTAGCAATTTTATTCGTTTCTAAACCCACTTCTCCCCATTCACGATTAATCTATGAAGAAAATAATTTTTAAAAACGGATGGTGGCTTATAGCGGCTGCTTGGGTGTACACGCTCACATTTGTTTTTAATAACTATTGGTCCACGTTTTCATCGGTACCCAGCATTGCCACCTCCTTTGAAAATAAAATAAACAAACAATTAAAAAAATTCAACGCATTTTATTCTGACACAGCCTTAATAAACAACCTCACTAAATTCAATATTGAAGATGCTGATATTGACCCGGCGGAGGATAAGGAAGCATTTTATTATGTTTATACTAATAAGCCCGATGGCCTTCAACTAACATACTGGAGTAATGCTGCCGTTATTCCACCGGCAAATACAATGCCTTATAATAATACCGTAAAGCTGGAGGTGCTTCCAAATGGAATTTTTTTAATGTCTGTACATAATATCCGGCAGGCACATTTAGTAGCAGTGCAGTTAGTACCACTAAAATGGAAATACTTTATTGCCAATGAATACCTGGCTGAACGATATCCGGGTTTTGCAGGGCTTGAAAAAGACATCAGCATTACGCTATCACCTACCAAGCATCCGGTAAATATTGCTAATGATAAACCGCTTTTTTATCTTGAGAAGGTTGGTGAACAACCCATTACCGTTTTTAATTGGCCGTCTTTTTTAGTTGAGTTATTAGCCACAGTTTTTTTAATTATTTTTTTTAGACGGGTGGCTGTTGGCCTTATCAAAATCAAAAGCTTTAACAGCGCCTTACTCGTAATTGTAACGGGGGCTTTGGCTATAAGATTGGCAATTGGGTATTTTAATTTTCCGGTTAATTTCAGCAAACTGAGATTTTTT
>JAYUTQ010000714.1:0-12255 GCA_043755055.1 Chitinophagaceae bacterium
GTTGGAGCCTTGATTTTTTTTGTTTCTTTTTTTTATCAAGAAAAAAAAGAAAAAACATCGATTATAAACGTGTTTCTCTAGGAATGCGTTCAAAATACCAATCCTAATTATTTAAAAAAGCTATCGGCCACTCCTTTATTAATACTGTAAGATTGATAGTTAATTTCTACCCTGCCTTTTTTGTCTTTCATCTTGGTCATATCGGGGCGTTCGCCATCGTCGAACTCTAAGGTTACGCCTTTGGGCAGTTTGTAATCTTTGGTATTAAAGCTAAATACCATCCTGTCGGGCAGGGCAAATTCGGCCCATTTTCCATAACTCAGTTCTACATCGTACGTACCATTCTCTTTAGTGGTAGTAGTGGCTTTACGAATAAGTAATGTTGCCTGATCTATATATAGTGTGGTGAGCACTACATCGCTGCTTTCGCTTATTGGCAGCAGCTTTACCACCTTAACCGCAGTGCCGCTTACGGTGCTGTTGCCTGCATCCAAAGCCACAAAATTATTATCGCTCAGTACATTTTGCATGGTTACACTTACGCCGCCCTTGGGCATAATAGAAATGCCTTTTTCTTTACTGATGCGAAACTTATTGGGCTTTTTAAAATACACATTTACGGTAGCCAATGGCACTTTTAAAAATGCTACATCGGTCTTCATTTTTCCGGTGGCGGAGTAGTCGTTTACCTTATCCAGCTTAGCTTTTACCTGCTTTACCAACGCCATTGCATCCTGGCAGTTAGCAGTTAGCAGTTGGCAGTTGGCAATAAAAATCAACATGCTTATTTTTAATAACCTGTTCATAATAGCTCTAATTTTTTTTCTGATTGATTGCTTCTCTTGTTCCTTGAATCTTGGATCTTGGTGCCTGATTCTTTACGATAGAATGTCTTTACGTTTAAACGAATACATACCGATGCCTACAAAAGCAACAATGTGTCCAATTAAAATTCCCGCAGCTTTTATTATGGCCGGCAGGCTGTAAATGGATCCGCGGATGCCACCATCATCGTTACTGGCCATATTAAAAAAGCCCTTCCAGGCCGTCATATAACTGGTAAAAAGAAAGGGATTTATTTTTTGAAAAAGCGGCATGTCCATTGTGCTGATAATGGTAAATACAATGATGATGCTCATGGTGGTAACAATAGGGCCAATGGAATTTTCGGCAAAAACACTAAGCATAAAAGACAATGCAGCAACCGTACTTAAAGCCAAAAATGCGAGTGCAAATGCACATAGGTAACGCCAAAAAATATCATCACCCTGATTATCTACCACAAGGTGAACGATGTTAAAACTCTTACCGATTATTAAATCGTCTCTGCCAAAAACAAATACGCTTAAAAAAAGGCTAATCAATGCCATCCAAACCAGCAGCAGAAAAGTGTAAAAAATACCCGCCGAAAATTTGGCCAGCATTATCTGATTGCGGCTGATGGGTTTGGTAAGCATCAATCGCAAAGTGCCCATATTGGCTTCGCCGCTAATCATGTCGCCGGTTACCAAAGCTACAAGTAGCGGCACTTGTATCAGCAGTGTATTTAAAATCATGTAGCAAACAAAGTAGCCGTTAATGAGGTTGCCACCTGTAAAATCGAACATACCTTTCAAGCCGCTAAAAAGCAGGTCCGAAAGTGTTTTACCATCGGTTATAAATGCTATTTGCAATAACCCTACCACTAAAAAA
This sequence comes from Chitinophagaceae bacterium, assembly GCA_043755055.1. Classification (GTDB taxonomy): domain Bacteria; phylum Bacteroidota; class Bacteroidia; order Chitinophagales; family Chitinophagaceae; genus JAZKFT01. The sequence continues at coordinate 1,693 of JAYUTQ010000714.1, forward strand.
ATGGCTATGAAACTGATGTAGGTACGTGGCTTGCGGAAAATTTTGTAAAGCTCTATTTTAAAAAGTTCGAACATGAAGTGATGTATGATTTGTGATGTATGATTTATGATATTGCCAATGACTATTGACTTATTTACGCAATGACCCTAACAGTTTACGCCGTAAGCCTTAAAAAATAATCTTCCAGCGAATGCCTTGGTGTAAGTGATGTTACGGCAATGCCCTTTTCTACCAAAGTGGTATTAAATGAAGGAATTTCGTTGCGGTGCATTTCAAAAATCATTTCATTGCCAATTAGTTTCTGAAATTTTTTGCTGAACACCGTTGATTCTAATTGCTGCAATACATTGCTGTTTTCTGTTTGCAGGCTAACCAGTGTTTTGGCCGGGTCAAACAAGTCGGCAGCACTGCCTTCTATCACCTTTTTACCTTTATCTACGATTAATATTTTAGTAGCCACCTGTTCTATTTCGTTCAGCAAGTGGCTGCTCACAATCACGGTTTTGCCATGGTCTCTGCTCAGGCTAATAATAATGTTCCGCATCTCTGCAATGCCCTGCGGATCAAGGCCATTGGTTGGCTCATCTAATATTACCAACCTGGGATTATGAATCAATGCAATGGCAATACCGAGCCGTTGCTTCATGCCCTGGCTAAAGGTTTTGGTTTTGCTCTTTGCCCTTTGGGCAATGCCCACCTTATCTAATTGTTCCATTAATTGTGCTCTTGTGGGCTTAATGCCGCTAAGCCTTGCAAAGAGTTCCAGGTTATCGTAAGCACTCAAATATTTATATAAATCGGGCCTTTCTATAATGGCGCCTACCTGCTTTAATATTTCGTTTCGATTTGGCTGTAGTTCTTTTCCAAAAATTTTAATGCTACCGCTGGTAGGCGTTATCAGTGTAAGCATCATCCGCATACTGGTACTTTTTCCGGCTCCGTTTTGGCCTAAAAAACCATATACATCACCTTCATTTACGGTAAACGACAAGTCATTTACAGCATTGATTTCACCAAACGATTTTGATAAATTATTTACTTCAACAATTGCAGCCATGTAAAAATTTTGGCAAAGGTATAGGTTCGCCTTACCCAATAACATCGAATACTCAATGATGTTGTAAAAAGGGAGTGAAAGTTTTTAGTTTGGTTTTTCAAATTTATAATCATGAAAATTTTATCATTCCTATCAGCACTTGCTTTTACCTGTGGTGCAGCAGCACAAACCGGTAACGAAAATACCGACCCACTATCGAGGGCAGGAATTAAGCAACGAATGGAAGCCATTAAAAAAATGGATCCACAAAAAGTAAAACAGCAAGCGGACAGCATTTGTAAACTGCGAAAAGTAAACTTGCTGGACGAAATGGGTAAACCCCTTGATGTTGCAAAAGCCATTGCTACCAATAAAATACTGCTGCTTAATGGCGATGTCTATTATTTACCCACAGGGGCCAGCACAGTAAAATCATTTACACCTGTAACCGCACCCCCCGTTGAAACCAAAGACCCACCTAAAAGGAATATTCAATAATTTTTAAAAACTATCTTATGAAAAATATTACACTCGTATTTATTACATTTCTATTTGCCACAAGTGGCAATACACAAAGTGTAGGCATAGATGCCTCTTTTTTAGCCGGGGCCAAGTTTACAGTAGAACAAACCAGTGGAACTATCAACAAACCAGAACAGGTTCTCTGGAACCGTGCCACTAATTTTACACGGTTAAGATTCAGGAACAATAGCCTGGGCTATTGGGACCTAAGTGCCCGTATTGGCAGTCTGGATAATCCATCTTTGGATACTTTTAAAATTACTACCGATCTGGAGCCCAATTTTTTTGTGATGAGAGGAAATGGACAAATTGGTATCAATACTCCCAATCCATTGTTTCGCCTGCATATAGAAGGCACAAACAGACCCGGGGTTTTTGCCCGTACCTTCAATGCCAGTACGGATTCCGGCGCTATTATGGGAATATTGGACGTGCCCACAGGGGCTTCATTCCGTGCCTCCGGTGTTCGTGGTGAAAGCAAAAGTACCACCACCAGCAGCATAGGTGTGTACGGGCTACAGAATGGCGGTGGCTGGGGTGTAGCCGGCAGAGCCGTAGAGGCAGGGGCGGATGATTGGGGAGCAGGTGTATTTGGCGAAATGATAGGCGGCACGGGTGGTTCGGGGGTTTACGGAACCAACTCCAATTCGGGCGGATATGGTGGAAGGTTTCGGGATTTCAGCGGGCTAGGTTTTGCACTATACACGCAAGGACGGCTTCGGCTTACGGGGATTAATGAAGCTGCCGGCAAGGTACTTACAAGCGATGCAAGCGGTAATGCTAATTGGCAGGCTTTACCAGGAGGTGCCGGTGCCTGGACTGTTTCTGGCAATGATATAAGTAATACCAACACCGGCAAAGTAGGTATTGGCACCAGTACTATTGATGCTTCCAGCAAAATGCACATACTATTTAGTTCAGGCTTAAGTGAATTTATTACACTTCAATCAACCGTAGCGGATAAGAGTATGGGTTTTAAGCTTAAAAACCCGGATGGGCAGTGGACTTTTGGACAAAATATTGGCAATTATCCCGATTCAAGATTCAATTTCTTTTACACCCCTGCTGTAGGAGCTACCAGCCAGCTATTAACTCTTACAAAGGAAGGAAATTTGGGAATTGGCGATTATACTGGTTTGGGTGTTGCACCAACAGAACGCCTGGAGATTAAGAACGGCTTTTTAAAAGTTAGCGGCACCAACAGAACTGCATTTACAGTAACTGCCACGGCTACAAATACATCAGGTAACAATACCTTGATAGATTACATAAACCCGGCAAATACAGACGTGATTATTGTTACTCACAACTGGCAAGGCAATTACATGGGCAGTATAGGTGTGTATTTTACGGCTGGCACCTGGCGGCTTTTTAGAGAAGACCTTGCAGCTATTCCGGTCGGTGAAAAGTTCAACGTGATGATCATCAAGTAATGATTCAGGAATAAAAATGCCTGCAGACTTCAGCGTTATAACCGCGAAGCTTGCAGGCATTTTTTGCATATCTATTAACTACCGGCTGGTGCGGCCAAGTGTAAAGCCCACCTTTAGGCTAAAAGTAAAATAGGAATCATTGTTCTTCGATTTCCCCCTAATGTCGCCGGAAATGGGAACATAGTTAGGGTCTAACTCTGCATGTCGGTCGTACAGTTGGGTGGCCAAAAAAGCATCGTTGCCACTAAGGTAATTGCTAAACAATGCAGGGTCTACATAAGCGCCTTTGCTTACATCGTCTAAATAGTCGGTACTGGTAAAGCGATGGCTCACTTCCAGCCGGGCTACAAGCATCTCATTTACCTCGTACCGCACACCAAGCCCAACGGGGAAGCTTGTGGCATTAACATGATACATGGTTCGGTCTTTATACTCGGCAAAGCCCTGCCCTTCCAATCTCAAGGGCCGCAAATCAATCCACCGGCCCTGGTAATACGTTTGCGGATTAAAATTAAAACGGCCAATGCCAGCCAATATATAGGGTGAAAAAAGTGGCGGTTCCTTATGCACAAAATCCTGCAACATCAGCGGATGAAATTCTGCTATGATGGCAAATTCACTAATGTTGCTACGAAAGTTAAGGTTGCGGTAATACCGGCCTTTGGTAGCCGCATCATCTTTGTGTTTACTTAGTATGCTGTCGTATGCTTTTACTTTTCCAAAACTGCCCTCAAGGCGAACACCAAAAACATCTTTGATAAATACACCTGCATATACATTGGTACAGAGCTGTGTATTTTTCCAGTTAATATCTTTTATAAATTTTTTACCAACACCTTTATTACCGCCAATATCTGTAAGGCAGTTAATGCCCCCAACGCCGCCGCCTATTTCAATAATAAAACCATTGTCGTAGTATTTATCGTTGTAATAATAATACTGACCATTTACCAATTGGGCCAGCATATTTAGCAAAACAAAAAAACAGCCTTGTTTAATAAGGCTACAACAAAATCGTTTCATGCAGAAGTATTGTTTGTGGAAAATTGGGAAAGTAGAACCTGATGCAATAAAATAAAGAGGTAAAGGTTAATAGTGTGAATTATTGAAACAGACTTATGTAAAAAGGTCCAATTTCGTACACAATTTACCTTAGGTGTTTGGGGTGTGTACCCAAATGCGGTTCAAGATAAAAAAATAAATGAAACGCTTGTTTAACAGGCTCATTACTTTTATAAAAACAAATCTTATGGTATTTCGTGAAGCTACAATTGCCGACATCCCTCAAATACAGAAGGTTAGAAATGCCGTAACCGAAAATGTGCTAAGTGACCCTGCACTCGTTTCAGATAAAGATTGTGCTGAGTACATTACAGTTAGAGGAAAAGGATGGGTTTGCGAAGTATCTGGTTTAGTTGTGGGTTTCTCCATTGCAGATTTGGTAGCGCATAATATTTGGGCACTTTTTGTACACCCGGATAATGAAGGCATGGGAATTGGAAAAAAATTACATAATCTGATGATGGATTGGTATTTTTCCCAAACCGATAAAACCATTTGGCTAAGCACTGACCACAACACCCGGGCCATAAAATTTTATACCATGCAGGGATGGCTGCCGGTAGGCACTTACGGTAAAACCGAAATAAAATTTGAAATGACGGCTGATAAATGGCTTACCATTTAATGTTTAATTCTACCACACAAACCGCTTACTACCCAATTTTTTGCCTACGCTTTTTACAACCACTATTTTGTTACACAATAAAATAGTTTATCCCTGTACTTGTTTTTGAAATTTGTGTGAACGATATTTAAAAACCCGTTTTTTAAAAAAATTTAAACCTATTGAAATGGAACAGCAAAACGATGAACGCCTCTGGCGGACTGCCAAAAAAAGGGCCGGTTTTAAAAGACACCTGATTACCTATATTGTAATGAACCTGTTTTTTTGGGCTATTTGGTGGTTTACACAAGGCCATAACGGTATCGGAAACTGGGCGGCAGTTTGGCCTATCTGGCCCATGCTGGGCTGGGGGCTTGGCATTGCATTTCAATACTTTGAAGCATATGGCCATACCGATCAGGAAACAGCTATACAACAGGAATACGACAAGCTGAAAAAGCAACAGAACCAATAGGAATTTCGATTTTGTAAATTTCGATTTACGATTTTTGGGGTTGTTGGGAGCGTATCAAATCGTAAATCCTAAATCATAAATCGTAAATAAAAAAGGCTTTTATTTACGGAGAATTTTAAAACGATTGCCCCATGACGAACTCATCAAGACTCTTTGATTGTATAGACCTGCAATTGGAAAAATTTCCAAAAGAGGATATGCTGGTGGCTAAAGAAAATGGCCAATGGAAAAAATACGGCACTGCACAAAGCAAAACCATCATCGATAATTTTAGTGCCGGCCTGCTGGCACTTGGCCTTAGCGGAAACGATATGACTGCCGAGGGGCAGGATAAGATTGCCCTGATTAGTAACAACCGGCCGGAGTGGGTATTTACCGATCTGGCTTGCCAGCAAATTGGCGTTCCTATTTGCCCCATTTACCCAACTACCAATCCGCTGGAACTGGAGTTTATACTTAACAATGCCGCAGTAAAATATGTGATAGTTAGCAGCGAAGATTTGTACGAAAAGGTACAAAGTGTTAGGCCAAAAGTGCCATCGCTCATTAATGTTTTCACCTTTAATAATGTACCCGGAGCCGACCATTGGAGCCAAATAACCAACATGGCTACTGATGCATTAAAGCAACAGGTAGAAAGCATTAAAGCAACCATTACGGAAGATACCATTGCCACCATCATTTACACAAGTGGTACCACGGGTACGCCAAAAGGCGTAATGCTTAGCCACGGCAATATTGTAAGCAATGTAAAAAACGCAAAGATTAGCTTTCCGTTCGAAGATGCACCACAATCTAAGGTGCTTAGTTTCCTTCCTCTCAACCATATTTTCGAAAAATGCTGTACCTACATTTACTTGTTTAGCGGCATCGGCATTTGGTATGCCGAAAGCCTGGAAACCATTGGCGACAATATGAAAGAAGTAAGCCCCGATGGCTTTACGACTGTACCAAGGCTTTTGGAAAAAGTGTTCGAAAAAATAATGAGCAAAGGCGCCGAACTAACCGGGTTTAAAAGGAAATTATTTTATTGGGCTGTAGATCTTGGGTTTAAATACGACAATCTTAAAAGCGGCGGCCTGTGGTACAATACGCAATTGGCCATTGCCAATAAACTCATTTTTAGCAAGTGGAGAGCCGCTTTGGGCGGTAACGTAAAATACATTATTACAGGCGGCGCAGCATGCCAGGAGCGGCTTTTGCGAATTTTTAATGCAGCCGGCATACCCGTGTACGAAGGCTATGGCCCTACCGAAAACAGCCCGGTAATTACGGTAAACAGAAAGGAAAAGGGCGGTACAAAATTTGGCACTGTAGGATTACCATTGGTAGGACAAGAAGTAAAAATAGCCGAGGACGGTGAGAAAATGGTGAAAGGCCCAAGCGTAATGAAAGGCTATTATAAACGCCCCGACTTTACCGAAGAAACTATGAGAGATGGCTGGCTGCTTACCGGCGACATTGGTGTTTGGGTAGATAATAAATACCTTAAAATTACCGACCGGAAAAAGGAATTGTTTAAAACAAGTGGTGGTAAATATGTAGCGCCACAGCCAATAGAAAACAAACTGAAAGAATCACCTTTTGTGGAGCAGGTAATAGTGGTGGGCGCCGATCAAAAATTTGTTGGTGCTTTAATAGTGCCTACCTTTTCTACCCTTCGGGAATGGATGAGGGAAAAGCAAATACCTTTTACCACCAACGAAGCCGCCATACACGACCCCAAAGTGCTGGGTCTGTTCCGGGAGCTGGTAGAAAGTTTCAACACATACTTTAACCATGTAGAGCAGATTAAAAAGTTTGAACTTTTAGCCAACGAATGGAGTATAGATACCGGCGAAATGACACCGAAAATGAGCCTTAAGCGTAAAGTGATCATGGAAAAATATAAGGATGCAGTAGAAAGGATTTACGATTAAGCATTGCATATCATTTAACCCTACTAACCCAATGTTTTTAATTTAGGGAATACGGATAACACCGATTATAATGATTATCACGGATTTTTTACATAACCCTCTACCACCAATAAAAAGGGTGTAGCTATTTCCTAAAAAATCTGTGTATATCTGTTATATCCATTATATCCGTGTTCAAAAAAAAACTTGCGTTTGGTAAGTTAATTACATTGCTAAAGAACCCTGTAATGCCAGCATGAAAAAAGCACTAAAACCTGAGCCAAAACCCGGAGCGGTAGAACAATTGGGTAATACCTTAAAATGGATTCCCTGGTTATGGGTGATTGTAACATTACCCTTAATGGGCTTTCAGGCGGCATTTCATAATGCGGTAGATCAGGTAAGCCCTATTACCGATGAGATGAAAGGATTATGGGGCGTTTTTATAAAAACGGCTCCGTTGTGTACTACGGTTTTACTTATTACAGTTGCGGCTTTTAGGGAGTGGTTCGATGGTTGGGGTATGTGGCTTTTTGGCGCAGCCTCACTTATTGTTTTAACCATGCTTATAACCAAAGGCGGCAGAGAAATGGTAGGCGAAGCATGGAATACGCATACAGGCAGTCCGCTCACGGCTTTCCCATTAAAATTATTGGGTAAATATTTTGATTTATACCAATGGCGCTACTTTGTATCGTCGCTGATACTTGGTATTTTTTTAGGTTGGGTTTGGGCTAAAAAGGTAATCCCTGTATTTAAAACGGTATAAACATTTTACAATGCCGTGCATTAAAAAGTTGTTTCTTTTTAGCCGGCATTCATAGCATTTACATACTGATTCCTTTAGCCAATGCACCATAAGCCACGGCGCATATTTCGTCTTTATCGTTGAGGATATTTACCATGCCAAAAATGCGGTTGCCCACTACCTGTTGCAAGCCTGCAACGGCTTTCAGCGATTTACCATGGATGGGTTTCAGGTAATGGATGGTAAGTTGTGCAGTGGCCGTCATGCCGTCTTTATAATATGAAAGGCCAAGTAAGCCAAGCGAAACATCGGCAAGCATACTAATGGTACCACCGTTAGCCGCCGTAGTACCAATACCACCCTGATGAATGTCTTGCAGTTCGGATATATATGCTACCGGCTGCATTGGTTCGGAAAGGTCTATCTGAATATTTTGGTGCTTTAACTGCACACTTTTATTAAACATGTTTTCTATCTCTTTCCATTTTCCCTGCACAGCAAGGTCACGGAATTTATGAAGATTGGCTAAGTCCATACTAAGTTATTAATTTGATTAAAGGTAAAGGGTGAGGAATGAAAAAAGCAAATAGTTGGTCGAGACTGTGTACGAGAATGAATGAAGTACAAGGTTGTTTTGGTTAAAAACCTTTCTATCTCAAAAACCCTTTTTCTCGTAAGCTTTTATAAATTCCAGATATGTTATTGGGTATATTAAACTGGATAAGCCAGTTTACATCCAGACCATTCATAATAGCTACTTTCATTACATTTTTATTATTGCTAACTAGCCCTCCAATTTTTTCAATGTCCTTTTTAAATTCTATGTGCAGGTCTTCATGCTGCTTTTGTAACAGCATTAATATTTTAAATATCCGTGCTACAATGTAAATACACAAAGTGTGTGCATTACCCGGTGTTTCTACAGCTATTTTGTTATTATTAAGTAAGAGCAATTGTTGCAGCATTAAGCAGTTCAAACTTATTTCGCCTAATTTATCTTTAGTAACAGAGACATGCTCCGTTATTTCGCCGCTAAGCCACCGCATATCCATTAATAAATAACCGGCCGAGTAATAGCGGTTGCTGGCTGTGTTTACCCGTTCTACTATTCTTTCTTGTAGCTTTTCCCGTTTATGTTCTACTGTTTCGGTATCTACTAATTCAAAATAGAGCTTATTGGCTACATCCACATTTTTTCTGAGTAGGCGTAAAATCAGTTTGTCTTTATCGGCATTGGGCAGTAGTTGCAATGCTTTTTTAAATTCGGTATCAAAAGGCATGATGTAGTGTTTGGCAATACTAATAATCTAAAAATGCTGACAATAAAAAGGCTTCCTCATTTTTGAGAAAGCCTTAGAAATTTGTGTGGTCCCGCCAAGAATCGAACTTGGATCTAGAGTTTAGGAAACTCCTATTCTATCCATTGAACTACGGGACCATTACCAAAAACTAAAACATTGTATGCTTTCAATTTTCAGCGGCGGCAAAAATAGCGGTTAAGGGTTTACAAAAAGCAGCCTTTTTGATATTACATCAAGTTGCCTTTATGCATACACGCCGCCCAAATGTATTTTGTTTTGTAAAATGCCATCTATTTCATCCATAATTTCTGATGACAATTTCGGCAACACATCCAATGCTTTGAGGTTTTCGGTTAGCTGGCTGGCTTTGGTGGCGCCTAATATTACGGTGCTGGTATTGGGGTTTTTGGCGCACCAAGCTATGGCCATTGCAGCTAAAGAGGCATCAAGTTTATCGGCTACCAACTGTAGCTTTTTTACCTTTTCTATTTTAGCATCATCCAGTTGTTTGTTTTTTAACCAGTCGAAACCTTCAATGGCAAGGCGGCTGCCCTCGGGTATGCCGTTATTGTATTTGCCGGTAAGTACGCCGGCAGCTAACGGGCTCCATATGGTTGTGCCAAGACCTATGTTTTTAAAAATGGGTACATATTCCTTTTCCAGTTTTTCACGGCGAAACATATTGTATTCCGGCTGTTCCATGGTAGGGCCTATCAGGTGGTGGCGTTCGGCAAACAGGTGGGCCTCCATAATTTCCTGGGCACTCCATTCGCTGGTACCCCAATACAGAATTTTGCCTTGCTGTATCAGGTTGTTCATGGTCCAAACCACTTCTTCTATTGGCACATTTACATCGGGGCGGTGGCAGAAATAGAGATCCAGATAATCGAGCTGCATCCGTTGCAAAGCTTCGTGGCAGGCTTCGGTTATGTGTTTGCGGCTAAGGCCGGTTTGGTTGGGTTTATTGTTTTTGCGCCAGCCAAAATATACCTTGCTGCTAACAATAATGGAGGTGCGGTCCCAGCCTTTGGTTTTTAAAACACGGCCCATCATTTTTTCGCTTTCGCCAAGGGCGTAACCTTCGGCATTGTCGAAAAAGTTGATACCATTATCGTAAGCAATGCCCATCAGTTCGTCGGCAATGCTGTCGTCTATTTGTTTATGAAATGTAACCCAGCTACCATAGCTGAATAAGCTTACCTGTAATCCTGATTTGCCGAGGCGACGATATTCCATGTTGGTTGAGTGGTTGATTATTTTAAAATAATAAGTTCACAATAAGTGGGGATCGATAACTTTTAAACCGGAGATATTATTGAAATCTTTTGTATTGCGGGTTATCAAATCTAAGCCGTTTGCAATGGCTGTAGCGGCTATTATAGCATCGCCGAGTTTTATTTTTTTACTTTTACGCAGGTTGATACTTGTGTTGATTACGTCATCATTTATATAAAGCATACCAGCAAGATTGATAAGTCCTTCTA
>JAYUTQ010000715.1:0-2333 GCA_043755055.1 Chitinophagaceae bacterium
AGGTAACGACTATTAAAAAATAAAACTGCGTTTGCCAAACTAAAAATTCTTTCAAAAATTTACTTTTCATTTCAATTTCTTCATTTATTAAAAAATTTCTTTACTAATCCGAAACACTTTTATAAAAGACTACTTGCACACAAGTACCGGAAATCCTCATTCCCTACCTGATGTGCGGCTTTTGCATTGATGGGTTGGTGTAAAATGGCAGGTTTCAGTATTCGTTCATCCACCAGCTTTTTACGGCTTTCCATTATTCTGTCCTGTATGGCTTTATGCTGCATCCATTGTTGTTGCGGCGGTTCGTAGCCTATTTTATCCGTTCGCCATGCTATTGAAGCCGGCAATTTTTCATCCATAGTTTTTCTCAAGATCCATTTGGTGTAGCCCTCTTTTATTTTAAAATGTGCCGGTAAAGAAAAAACGAATTGCACCAGTTCATGATTAAGAAACGGCAGCCTTACCTCCCGGCCATGTGCCATGCTGTTGCGGTCTGCATAGCGGAGCAATTCCTGCAAGCCTGCCTGGCAGGTGTCGTGGTATAAAATGTCATTGAGTTTGTACACTACAGGCTTTTTTACAATATTGTTTGTAGCCCCTGCGGTTAAAAAATCCGGATTGATAAAAGGGTTTTGCTGTTGCAATCTGTTAGCTTTCTGCTCCAATGCCCTTGCGGTGGTTTCGGGCATAAAAGCAGCGAGTTTGTTTTTTAAGTTCCATTCATCTGTTACACCCAATTTTCTGGCTGCTTGTATTTCTTTATTGGTCAAAGCCCATTGACCATTGCCCAATAACTGCTGCCAGTACCAATGATAATATTTGTGATAACCAGCCAAGGTTTCATCGGCTCCTTGTCCATCTAAAATAACCGTTGTGCCGTGCTGCTTTGCCAGTTCGTACACCTTGTATTGGGCAAAAATACTCAGCGATTGAAAAGGCTCTTCCTGATGGTACATCAACCTCTCAAAGTCAGCATTCAATTGCTCCGCAGTAGGTGTTGTTGTAAAATTTTGGATCCCAAACTTTGCCGATACCTCATTAATATATTTTGATTCGTCTTTTTCAAAGCCTGGGAAAACAGCGGAAAAGGAGGCAATTTGTGATTTTTGATGTATGATTCGTGATATCAATGCAATAATAGCAGAGCTGTCTAACCCGCCACTAAGGCTGGTGCCTAGGTTAACATCGCTTCTCAACCTTCTGCTTACAGATTGTTGCAATAGCAATGAAAACGTTTCTATGGCTTCAGCTTCTGCAATAGAGTTGTTTACTGATTCTTTATCCAAATCCCAATACCGTTCTATTTTAGTATCAAAAGCAGGTAATTGTATGGTAATATGATGGCCCGGCTGCAGCGTGAAAATATTTTGAAAAAACGTTTCAGCCGGAGTGGATGTATTGTGTACCAACCCTATTGTCAGGTAATTTAGCAGTGCCGGCTCATTTCTGTTTTTGGGCACATCTGCCGCCCACAGCGCTTTCATTTCGCTGGCAAATACAAAACGGCTTTCGTCCATATAATAATAAAAAGGCTTTTCGCCGAATCGGTCTCTGGCACAAAACAACTCCTGCTCCTTTTCATCCCATATTGCAAAGGCAAACATGCCATCAAAATGCTGCAGGCAGTCTGCCTTCCAGTAATTATATGCAGCCAATATTACTTCTGTATCGCTTTGGGTTTTAAACTGAAAGCCCCTGGCTTTCAGTTCATTTTTCAATTCTTTGTAATTATAGATTTCACCGTTGTAGGTAATTGTAAAACGTGGTGTTGCTACTTTCTCTGCTGACGCATAAACCTCATAATGCATTGGTTGTGCAGCATCGTTACTTAGGTCAATAATTTTTAAACGCCGGTGGCCAAATGCGATTTTACCATTTTCATTTACCCAAAAACCTTCGCCATCCGGACCACGATGGGCAATAGCATCCGTCATACGCTGCAACTGTACTTTCAACTTTTGGGTGTCGCTTGTTTGGATTGATATGATGCCTGCTATGCCACACATAATTTTGTAAACCTAAGTAATGAAAAAATCCCGCCAAAAGGCGGGATTAAAATTATAATGAATTAGTGATGTTTCGATTCATGCTCACCAACCGGTGTTGTTTGTGGTGTAAAATCAACACCATCCTTACCGTAGTCATAAGCCCAACGGTGCACTTCGGGTATATCGCCAGGCCAGTTACCATGACCAGGACGGATAGGTGTAGTCCACTCTAATGTATTACTGTTCCAGGGATTCTTTGTTTGTACTTTTCTTCCTTTAAAAATAGAATAGAAAAAATTGAACACAAACATCAGGCTCACTGCAAATACAATGATGGTTACAATA
>JAYUTQ010000716.1:0-2330 GCA_043755055.1 Chitinophagaceae bacterium
ACCTGGCCTAACAAGGCTTTTGCTACCAACAATACAGGAACCGTGGTAGGTGTTCCCAGATTATACAAATCGAAATACACCAGTCTGTCCTTCTTTAGCCGCATCAATTATTCGCTGTTGGATAAATACCTTTTCTCCTTTAACGTAAGGGCCGATGCCGCCTCTAATTTTGCAGCGGAAAACAGATGGGGCTATTTTCCCGCAGGTTCTTTTGCATGGAGAATGAGCAATGAGAAATTTCTGAAAGATGTAAAATTTGTTAGCGATGTAAAATTCAGAGCCAGCATTGGTACAGTAGGTAATAACCGCATACCGGATTATCTTTTCCTTACAACATTTAGAAACGATCAGTTTTTTTATGGCATCAATGGACAGTTGATACAGGGTTTCAACAGTACCAGCCTTGTAAACGAAAAGTTGAAATGGGAACAATCGGTAAGCCGCAATATTGGGCTTGATCTTAGTCTTTTCAAAAAACGCCTCGACATCAGCGTAGATTATTATAATAACGATAGTAAGGATTTGCTGTTAAATGTTCCGGTTGCTTCTACCTATGGCTACAGCACACAGTTGCAAAATATTGGCAAAACCAATAACCGTGGTGTGGAAGTTCAGTTGAACGCTGTGGTAATGAGAAAACAAAAATCAAACTTCAACTGGACGGCTAATTTCAACATTGCATTTAGCGAAACAAGGGTGAAAGCTTTGGGTGTAAACCAGCAATCATTCTTCCCCGGAGCAAGTTGGGGTGTAAGTGGCCAGCCAACAGATTATATCATCCGCATTGGCGATCCTGTAGGCTCCATGTGGGGCCTTGTAACAGATGGTTTTTACACAGTTAACGATTTTGATTACAACGCAACTACCAGAACCTACACATTAAAAGCAGGTGTGGTAAACGATACTAAAATAGTAGGTACGCCGCAGCCGGGTACTATTAAATTTAAGGACCTCAATGGCGATGGTTCTGTGGATTTAGATAACGACCGTCAGATAATCGGAGACCCTACGCCGGACTTTACCGGCGGCCTTAACCAGCAGTTTACTTACAAGCAATGGGATGCAAGCATTTTTGTAAACTTCTCTTATGGCAATGATATTTATAACGCCAATAATATTGAATTGACGAACGCCTATTCTAACAACTCCAACATGCTGAATATTATGAAAACAAGGTGGCGTACTGTAAATGACAAAGGCCAAACTGTAACCGATCCTGCAGAGTTAACTGCCCTTAATGCCAATGCCACTATCTGGAAACCCATTGTTGGTTCCGGTGCATTTTACCCACATTCATGGGCTATAGAAGATGGCTCTTTTTTGCGGGTAAATAATATTACACTCGGCTACACTTTACCAGTAAAAGCTTTGACCAAAATAAGAATCAGCAAACTGCGCTTTTATGCTACTGCCAATAATCTGGCTGTATTTACAAGCTACAGCGGTTACGATCCTGAAGTAAGTGTAAGAAGAAGCCCACTTACGCCGGGCCTTGATTATTCAGCCTATCCAAAGAGCCGTTCTTTTGTGTTTGGGGTGAACGTAGTATTTTAATTAAATGCCTTTAAAAATTTCAATATGTTTCAGAAATATTTCAACAAACTGTCGGTAAGCTTATTATTAACCGCCACAGCCATACTGCTTTTTACAGGTAGCTGCAAAAAATACCTCAATCAAAAACCCATTACATCTGTAGGTTCTGATTTTGTTTTTAAAGATGTGAGCACCACCTTTCAGGCACTGATAGCCGTGTACAGCCGCCTAACCGGAGATCAGGGTTATGGCATTCGTATGAGCCTGTATTACCCGGTAGATAATGATGAAATGCAAGGCCCTGGTGGTGCTGTAGATAACGACAGAAGAGACATGTCCCGTTACAGCCTTACACCCGGCAATGCACAGTTAGAGCGTCCTTTTAACCAATTGTTTCAGGGTATTGAGTATGCCAATATCTGCATCGACAATATCCCCAAAATGGCCTTGTACACAAGTGGCAGCGATCAACAAAAAAAGCAACTGCAACGCATGTATGGCGAAGCCTTAACACTAAGGGCACAGTTTTATCTGGAAGCTATCCGCAACTGGGGCGATTTGCCATCGCATTTTAAACCTGCTTATTCGTTGGCAGCAGAAACAGCTTTTCCTAAAAGAACCAACAGAGATACACTGTACAATATATTGCTGGAAGATTTAAAAGTGGCAGCCACAATGGTACCCTGGAAAAATGAAGTAACTTCTATTGGTGATATTGCCGATGAGCGGATAACCAAAGGAACAGTAAAAGGCCTCCGTGCAAGAATTGCATTGTATCGTGGTGGGTTTTCTTTACG
>JAYUTQ010000717.1:0-5119 GCA_043755055.1 Chitinophagaceae bacterium
CCACTACAGTGGCTCCAGACAGCATACCTACCCCACCAAAACCTACTACCAAATACACTGATAATGTAGATGACAGAATGAAAGGCCCAAATGGAGAAAAAATTTACATAGGGCCCGGTGGTGGCCGTTATTACCTGAAAGCCGGCAAAAAAATTTATGTGCCGTACGGCAATAAAAACAAAAAAGTTTAAGGCAACCGCATCAAACTATCCAGCTTGGTTTGGTACATTATTTTTGAAGGGAGATCGTTATGCTTACCCTCGGGTATTGGCACAAAACGATCTCCTTTTTTCATGCCGGGTATAAGCTGCATGGCGTTGGTAAATGGGATCACCTCATCCTGCAAACCATGAAAAATAGTAATGGGTTCGGAGATGGTTTTAAAATATGCACCGGTAGTGAAATTCATCTTCAATAACATGCTAACCGGTAAAAAAGGGGTGTACCTATGAGCAAGGGATGCCATGCTGTAATAAGGTGTTTCCAATATCAATTGTTTACTCTCTTTTACTGATGCCAGATACGCTGCAAGCCCCGTCCCCAGGCTCTTTCCGTAAATTAAAATTTCTGTACTTCCATATTTTTGCTTAGCCAAATCATAGAGCTTTATAGCCAGATTTTGCATCACTTCCTGTGTTAATTGGCCGCTGCTTTTGCCATAGCCTGGGTAATCTACCATCCAGCATTCATAGCCATGTTGGGTAAAATTGGGTGCATATTCGGCATACCGTTCTATGTTTTTTCTATTGCCATGAAAATACAATACCACACCCTTTGCAACTGCATCTTTTGGCTTAAACTGCACCACGTCTATCATCGTTTTATCATCCAATAACATTTGCTTTTCTTCAAAATTTTGGGTGAAAGAAAACCGGTAAGCTGCGGTTAAAACCTTGGGATGAAAGAAGAATAAATGCTGAAAAAAATAGAAACCGCAGCATAGAAGAATATACACTGCAAGGGTTCGGATAAAATAGAATTTGAAGGAACGAAGCATGGTTTAGTTAGCAGTTTTTCAGTTGGCAGTTTGCAATCATTTGGAAGCAAATCACTTCCATCCACCTCCGTCCGGCAAGTACCGGCCACCTCCGCCAGCGGAGGATAAAAAACAAGACCCTTACTCTAATAATATATCCCGGATAAAATTGTGGTATTCGGGGAAGCTAGGGAGGTTATTATGGCGGCCACCTATAATCCTAATCAGCGTAATCTTTCTTGAGTTTATGGCTTGTAGTTGTTCGCTGTGTTTAAGTGGTATTAGCCAGTCTTTGGTGCCATGCAGTATGTAGGTATGGCAGCTTACCTGCCCAATCCACTTATCGGTACGTAGCTGAAAACGTAGTGTGAGCCTGTGTGGCAGCATGGGCATAAAGCGTTCGGCCACTTTTTTAAAGCTAAAATACGGAGCATCAAGAATCAGGTAACGAGGCTTGTTATCACTAGCTATTTTGCTGGCAAAACCGCTGCCCATACTGCGGCCATATACTATTAAATGCTGTTCGGGATACTGCTTTGCAAGCGTTTCGTACACAAACTGCATATCGTTAAGCATTTCCTTTTCGCTACGCTTGCCAGTGCTTTTACCAAAGCCCCTGTAATCTACCAGCACTACATCGTATTGGTAGCGGTAAAAATCCCTGGCATATTTGGCCCAGCCTTTTATGCTCCTTGTATTACCATGAAAATACAAAATGAGGCCTTTGGGTGCAGTTACATGAAAATGAAGTCCGTTAATGGTAACGCCTTTTTCTACTTCAAAATTAAGTTCCCGAAAAGGTGCGTCATACTTGTATTTAAAATCCTTATGTAGTTTTTCCGGCTTAAAAATAAATTTTTCCTGTATAAAATAAGCCACCACAATTAAGGCCAGCCAGCCAATGATAATGTAGAAGATTATGGACATGATTGAGCTAAGGTTCAGCCAACAATGTATTCATTTTTATTTAAGTTGTTTTTGGTAAAATCTCAAATCAGCGGTAAGTAAAATGTTCATTTTACCATGCTTCCAAACCGCCTTCGAGGTTTACAAGGTTCTCTAAACCAAACCTTGCCTGTAACCGCTGAATGGCTATGGCACTTCGTATTCCTTTACGGCAATACAGTATTACCGTTCTGTTTGTGGGTATTTCAGCAGCATGCTGCATTATTTCTCCGAGTGGTAAAAGTATTCCGCCAATATTGAAGACCTCATTTTCAAAGGTTTCCCGAACATCTATAAGAATGGTATCGGGTTGCTCAATAAGCAATTGCCGTAAGGCTTTTGGAGAAATTGATTTCATTATCTAAAGGAAAAGAAATATTCAGATACCTTAATCTTTCATCTTAATCATCTGCCGCAGCCTCCTCTATCCTTTTCAGTTTTAAGTTAGATACCGGCGCCACGATTAATGGAAATTTTTCTACCTGCACATAACTTGTGTCAAGCCCAAATCCACGTTCTTCACTAAGGCCTATTTCTTTAATCCAGAAATACAATTTCATAATCAGCTTTTCAGAAAAAGGCAGTTCGTTATCGTTGCTAAGAAATTTTTCCATCACAATAAACTGAAAATCACCTACCACATTATTCTTCTCCAGGCTTTCGTAGCGGCTTGTAATATTTACTTCACGGTTGGCCACCAGTTCTTCTACCACCTTGCGGAACAGCAGGTTAATGCGTGGTTCTACCCGGAAACCAAGCCTGAATTCTACCCGGATAATGTCGTTAGGGATAATATGGTCTACAGAATATTCGCAGGTGTACGGATCATCAAGCGTATCCACATGCACAAACCAGTAAATGTCGGCCCGTTTGGGTTTGCGGTTCAGCAGGCTGTAAATGATTTTATGCTCTATCTCTTTGGGGTTATTGGCACTCGTCATGTACACCAGGTGCGTAGCATATTTAGGTATCGTTTTATCGTTGCTTAATTCCTGTATTTGCGAAATATAATTTTCCAAACGCACAAACTCCACATACCTGTTCTTAATTTTTCGGCTGCGGAACCAGATATACATAACAGTAAACAACCCGCCTGCTACAAATAACGCAACATAACCGCCATGAGAAAACTTATCCAGATTGGCTACAAGAAAACTTCCTTCTATCACTAAATAACTAATAAGGAACAACCAGATTAAAGGCTTGGCTACTCGATGGAGCACCAAATAATTTGCAAACAAAATACTGGTGCTAATCATACACATAGTAATAGCAAGACCGTAGGCACTTTCCATTTTGCTACTCTCTTTAAAATATAAAACCACACCACAGCAACCCACAAATAAAAGCAAGTTAATGCCTGGAATAAATAACTGCCCACGGGCTTCAGTAGGATAAGAAATCTTCATGCGGGGCCAAAGGTTTAATCGCATTGCTTCGCTAATTAGGGTAAATGAGCCGCTGATAAGTGCCTGACTTGCAATAATAGCAGCCGATGTGGCAATAGCAATTCCAAAACCTAGAAACCATTGTGGCATCACATCGTAAAAGGTTTTAGTAATGGCAGTAGAAGGCAGGCCAACTTTACCCAACAAGTAAGCACCCTGGCCTATGTAAGTAATTACTAAACAAGTTTTTACAAATACCCAGCTAACACGAATATTGTTTTTCCCGCAGTGGCCAAGGTCACTATAGAGTGCCTCAGCACCCGTGGTACAAAGAAAAACTGCACCTAATATCCAAAACCCTTTGGGTTCCTGTGTAAGTAATTTAATGCCGTAATAAGGATTAAATGCTTTAAATATTTCTACATTATCTGCAAAATGATAGATGCCAATTATAGCAAGCATGGCAAACCAAATAAACATAATTGGACCAAATAACTTCCCAATACTAGCAGTACCAAACTGCTGCATAAAAAACAGTACAGCCATAATGCCGAGCACAATATAAATAATGGTATTTCGCTCAATATTTTCCCAACCATGAACCTGTCGCAAACCTTCAATGGCACTGGAGATACTAATTGGTGGCGTAATCATACCATCAGCTAAAAGTGCCGCCCCGCCAAGCATTGCGGGTATTACCAGCCATTTACGCCTACGCCTTACAAGGGTGTAAAGGCTAAAAATACCTCCTTCCCCCCTATTATCTGCCTTGAGGGTTAGCCACACGTATTTAATGGTCGTTTGTAACGTTAGTGTCCAAATGATACAGCTTAGCCCTCCAATAATCAGGTCTTTGCTGATTGTCCGCCCCTTAATTATAGAATCGAAAACGTATAACGGAGAAGTACCTATATCGCCGTAGATGATGCCCAAAGCTACCAACAGCCCGGCTGCTGATACTTTATTGATGTGTTTGCCCACTATGTGTAAGAATTAAAAATCAAAGATATAGTTAGTAGTGTTAAATGGCATTGGCTAAGTTGCAACAGATGAAATTATTTTGGGAGGGGATGAAGGAAGAACAGCCAGACCTTGCTTGATATTATGTGCTTATGGCTATATTTAAGCAACGTTACTATATGGATGCAGCTTCACTTTTTAATCTTGGCTTTGAGCATTGGCAAGCCTTCCTGCTTTCGTTTATACCTGCACTGGTAACCCTTGTTGCTATTATATACTTCTGGAATTTTCCTTCAAAAAATATAAACAGGGTTTACCTGCTATACCTTGTTTCCTCTTTTGCATGGCAACTTAATGATAGCCTGAGCAGATTAAGCCTTACTGAACAAACTGCCCAAAACTGGGACAGGTTGCTTACACTTTTTTACATTATTCAGTTTCCTGCATGGCTGCATTGTGTGTTGTTACTTACCGGAAGGAAAAACCCTGTTAACAAAAACTGGTTTCTCATTTTACTTTATTTTCCAGGAGTACTAATAGGCATGGCACTATCAGCAGGCCTATACACACAAAAGTTTACCTACATATCTTACTGGGGCTGGGTACGGACGTATAATGTCTTCAAATCATTCCAAACCATTCCACTTTTTTGGCCAGTAGTACTAATATTTATTACCACATTCATTTTAGCAGGTTTTGCATATCGTAACCGCAACAATACCGAACTGAAATTTATTTCAAGGTTTATATTTCTTGGCTATACCATACCTGTATTCGTTTCCTTTATTCTGGAAATTTCATTGCCACTTTTTTTTCAGCTAAAGCCTGTTCCGGTTTCCTCCACCTGTAT
>JAYUTQ010000718.1:0-5119 GCA_043755055.1 Chitinophagaceae bacterium
GTATTATTTTTTATGGGAAAAATTTCCATCAACATAGCCACAGGTAGTTTGCAAAAAAGCGAAATGATTGTAGGGATTGATTTGGGCACCACCAATAGCCTTGTGGCCATTATACACCCGGAAAGCAGGCAGGCAGTGACTTTGAAAGAACACAACAGTTCGTCGCTTGTACCAAGCATTATCCATTTTAACGAACGAGGCGAAGCCACTGTAGGTGAACATGCCAAAGATTTTTTAATTACAGAACCGCAAAACACCATCTTTAGCGCCAAGCGGCTGATGGGAAAAAGCTATAACGATGTAAAAGAAAATGCTTCTTTTTTTACCTACAAAATAATAGACGATAACGCCGAAAGCCTGGTTAAAGTACAGGTAGGAGAGAAGTTTTATTCTCCCATCGACCTATCTTCTTTTATACTGAAAGAACTGAAACACCGTGCCGAACATATTTTAAAAACACCGGTTACCAAGGCTGTAATAACAGTACCTGCTTACTTTAACGATGCACAGCGGCAAGCCACAAGAGACGCCGGAAAACTGGCCGGGCTTGATGTATTAAGAATCATAAACGAACCAACGGCTGCAAGCCTTGCCTATGGCATTGGCACCAATATGACTGACGAAAAAACCATTGCTGTGTACGACCTCGGCGGCGGAACTTTTGATATTTCCATACTAAAAATAACCAACGGCATTTTTGAAGTATTGAGTACCAATGGCAACACTTATTTGGGTGGCGACGATTTTGACCGTGCCATCATTAAACACTGGATTACAGAAGCCGGACTAAGCGAAGCAGAATTGACCACCAATAAAGAATTGCTACAGGCTATTCGCCTTAAGGCAGAAGAAGCCAAAAAGCATGTTTCTGTAAATGATTTGTTTGAATCCGAATTGAACGGCGATACTCTGAAACTTACAAAGCAGCAATTTGAAAGCCTGATTGCGCCGCTGATAAATAAGACGATAGAAAGTTGTGCTGCAGCATTAAAAGATGCCGACCTTACCAAAGAAGCCATTGATACCATTGTAATGGTGGGCGGCAGCACAAGGGTGCCTGCAGTTAAAAATGCTGTTAGTGAATTTTTTGGAAAGCCAGTAAACGACAATGTAAATCCGGACGAAGTGGTGGCGTTGGGTGCAGCCATACAGGCCGATATACTGGCAGGCAATAATCGTGATTTTTTGCTACTTGATATCACACCGCTAAGCCTCGGTATAGAAACCATGGGCGGTTTAATGGACGTGCTGATTCCACGAAATTCTAAAATACCTACAAGGGCGGGCCGGCAGTACACCACCCAAAAAGACGGGCAGGGAAGCATGCGTATTTCGGTTTTTCAAGGCGAACGGGATTTGGTGAAAGACAACCGTAAACTGGCAGAATTTAACCTGACCAATATACCCGGAATGCCGGCCGGAATGCCCAAAGTGGATGTGGGCTTTTTAATAAATGCCGATGGCATTTTACAGGTACGGGCCAAAGAACTCCGTAGTGGTGTGGAGCAAACAATTGATGTGAAACCACAGTATGGCCTTACCGATGACGACGTGGAAAAAATGCTTCTTGAAAGCATTACATATGCCAAAGATGATATAGCTGTTAGGGCTTTGGTAGAGGCCCAAACCGAAGGCGAACAAATATTGGAAACCACAGAAAAATTTATTGCTAAAAACGTGGCAATGCTTACAGGTACTGAGTTGCAGGACACAGCCGCTGCCATGCAGGCTTTGCAATTAAGCCTTACAATGAATGATAAAGACCTGGTCCATAAAAAAATCGAAGAGCTGAATGATATCAGTCGGCCTTATGCTGAACGTGTAATGGACTCAGCAGTGTCTAATGCATTGAAAGATAGGAAGGTGTAAGAGTTTGAAGCGATGTTGCAAGGAGGCAAATTCAATTCCTTATCATGTTGTTTCCAAAACAATAATATATGAAGCCACTCATTTTCTTTGTTTCCGTATTTGCTGCAAGCCTCTTTGGTAGCCCTGTTATTGCCCAGCCAAAAAACCAAATCGTTACCCTTCAGTCACTTAAATGCGATGGCTACGATTGTTATTTTGAATTTTTCGATCCTAAAAAAAAGAAACTTATACCTGTAAGAGGCATCAATTTTGACTGGAAATATGAAAAAAACTGGAAAGCGGCATGGGATGAAGTGTTGGATAGAGACAGCGAACAGGAAGGCACCGATTGGCTGATTGGTAAAAAGTATGCTATTATAGCAGTGTACAGATTTGGGGAATCAAGTTATTTGGATGAGCATGCAGCATTAGTAGTGGTAAGAACAAAAACAAAGGAATGGTTTATTACAAGTTTAAAGCGATTACCGTAATAACTTTTTTTTATTTTTTGACTTGAAATTTACCAATACCCTTTTTGGGAAATGATGAATTATTGATAAAAGTGAGTAAAATTTTCCTCAATTTTTTTTGATGGGTTTGTGATTTAGACTGATTAAATCTTGGCATGTTTTTGCTAAGAGTTTGTTGAACATTTCTTAATCAAAAACAAAAACTACATGAAAAAGATTCAATTATTCAAAGGCCTGTTTGCTATTATTACTCTAATGATTTTAAATGTACAGGCCTTTGCCCAGGACAAGAAAATAGATTTATCAATAACCACAGATAAAACAACCACAAGTAACTGGTATACACAGCCATGGGTATGGATAGTAGGTGGAGCCGTTTTTGTTTTACTTTTAGTGGCTTTGTTAAGAAGCAATAAAGACAAAGCTTAATAATTAAGAGGTCACTTTCATATCCTCACTAAAAATATTGTATCAGGTAAAACGCATAAGCTAAAAGCTTGTGCGTTTTTTTATTTAAGCCGGTTGATGATGAATTTCGGTAATAATTTCAATATCACAGCTATAAGCCGCCACACCGGCTGAGACCATGCAATAAGAGGTTTAGTTTCTAACAAGGTCCAATATTTTAAAGCTAAATCCCCGGGGGTGGTAGTGAGGAAACCGGGCGTTTTTTGGTGTGCAATCATTTTTGTTTTTACATAACCCGGTATTACCAGTGTACATGTAATTGTGGGATAAATTTTCTTTTGTAAAGCCTTTACATAGGCATGCAGGCCAGCTTTTGCCTGCCCGTAAGCCCAATTGGATTGTCTTACACGTACGCCTGCAATAGAACCTGTGATAATTATATGATCTAGATGATTTCTGTTAGCAGTAATTACTTTATCCGTAAAATGCTGAATAGCTGTATTATTTACCAGCATTGTTTTTTCAGGTTCGTTATTATTGGGTGGCAGCCAGCCGGCGTATGCTATATAATATTCAATACCCGAAAAATGAAGTTCGGGCGGATTTAATAAATCGTAAGTATGAAGAAATACCTGATGGCCAAGAGCTTCGGCCTTTGTTTTAAAATCTTCTAACGTAGCTGTATTTCTGGCTAACAAATGAAATGTGCATCGTTGCCATTTATCAATAATGAGATGGATAAATGCCAAAGCCATATCAGAAGTAGCTCCGAGTATAAGAATATTTTTATGGGTTCGTTTTCTTGGCATACCGTATGTTTTGCAACGATTTGAATTTTGAAGTTAATTGAAACGGCTCCGGTAAAGTAG
The DNA here is from genome assembly GCA_043755055.1 of Chitinophagaceae bacterium. Taxonomy (GTDB): domain Bacteria; phylum Bacteroidota; class Bacteroidia; order Chitinophagales; family Chitinophagaceae; genus JAZKFT01. Next base: position 3,596 of record JAYUTQ010000718.1, read on the forward strand.
ACAACGCATCTTTTGTTTTATACACTTTTCCTCCAAAACTTTTAACTATATGGTCTAGTATTGGAAATAGTACAATCGCATGTTTATTTTGTATAAAATCCAGTGCCAGATTATAGCCTTCTATCGGAAAAGATTGCGGTGTTTCTTCATTTGGTTTTCCAAATAATTTTATAACTGCAAGTGTACAGGTTGCTTTGGATTTTTTTACCAATGCTATTACTACCTCTATTCCCTCTTTTGATGATTGCAAGGGCAGTACAAAATGGTATTGTAGCAAGCCTTTAGGCCCGTACACATGGTTCCAGTTTTTAATACTATCCAGCGGATAAAAAAAATCGTTGTAATGGATATTGTGGCGGAGCGTTTTTTTGGCTTTGTTAAAATAGTTGCGATTGTACCATTTAAACACAAAAGCCGGCAGGGCAAACGGAAACCGAAAAGGAACGGATTTATTGTGGCCCACCGAGACTACAATGGATGCTTTACCTTTTATAAATTCCTGTTCTGCTACCCAACTCCCGGTTTTTATAATGCCCTTTATTTCTTTGCCAAGCAGGTCTATCCATGCAGCCATATAAGGTTGGTGTCTGTTCGCTTCCATCAGGTTAAATATTTCCTTTAAAGAAGTAGCAAATGCCTGTTCTTCTTTAATCCATGTAGTTTCAATAGGTGTTACGGCAATAATTGCGGATACTATAATGCCACTTAAACCCATGCCACCAAAGGCTTTTAGAAAGTGCTCCCTATTTTCTGTTCGGCTGCAGTTAATAAGACTGCCATCTTCTGTTATTAATTTAAAAGAAATGGTGTGGTTAAAAAAACTTCCGTGGTGTAAATGATTTTTGCCATGTACATCGCTGGCAATAGCTCCACCAATTGTGATGGATTTGATACCCGGCGTTACCGGTAAAAAATTTTTCCCGGGAACAATATGTTGCAGCAATGCTTCGATGGTGATACCTGCCTCCACTTCAATAGTATTGCTAGTTTCACTTATTAATTTGTTAAGCCCTTTCATATCCACCACTACGGTGTGCAGGCTGCTATCTCCATAACTTTTACCATTGCCACGTGCCAATAAGGATGGGTAATTTTTTACATGTTGCATTACCTCATCCACACTAGCAGGATGCAAAACTGTTGCTTTTAAAACGGGAAAATTTCCCCATCCACTGATATTTTGTACACTAGTTTTCAAATAATAAAATAAATTGTTGCTAACCCTTTTATACTTTTTTAAACCCTAAACTCTAAACCCTAAACCCTAAACCCTAAACTCTAAACCCTAAACCCTAAATCTATCTACCATACAACACATAAAAATTAAATGCTACCCAAAATAAAATAGTTATGATGATGATGGGATCTTTTAATAAATAATCTGTTGGAGATTCGGTTTGTCCTTTTTGTATGGTTTGCTGCAAATGCCGGAGCATACCCACAATTACAAAGCCCGAACTGAGGTAAAAATATGGGAAGTGAATACGGCTGATAACCTCTGCATCATGTGTGTACATAATGTAG
>JAYUTQ010000719.1:0-2327 GCA_043755055.1 Chitinophagaceae bacterium
GTAATATTTATCATTTTCTTCATCTCTCAATACCGCATGGCGGTGGCTGAAAGTTCCACGTTGTACATCCTGGCCGCTCATCCGCACATCTTTACCTTCTTGCAGTAATGTTGCGTAGGCAAGTAGTTCGCCGGTGGCCCAGTCAAACTTTTGTTCTTCATTAAACAGCTTTACTTTATCCTGTAATATTTTCTCCACTTTTTTAAGCGGCTGAAAACCTTCGGGCAAAGTCATGATGGCATTAAAAGCATTTTTAAGCGTAGCTTCTGGCACAGCTGTAATGGGACTTTGTTCAAAATCTTCTGTGGTGGCCTTACGGAGTGTACGCCAAACCTGTTCGGGTTTTTGGTAGGTGTATGGCAGCGGGTTTTGTTTTATTTCGTCCAGTCTTTCCTGCAAATCGGCCCAGAATTTTTTCTCCATATCCTTAGCCATGGCCTGTGCGTCACTTTCGCCTTCGTTTAGTAAGTATTGGGTGTATACTTCACGTGGATTGGGATGCTTGTCTATCAATGCATAAAGGCCGGGCTGTGTAAACTTTGGGTCGTCGCCTTCGTTGTGGCCATGTTTGCGATAGCATACCATATCTATAAAAACATCGCTGTTAAACTGCTGACGGTAGCGGGTGGCAATCTCCACACATTTTACCACTGCTTCCGGATCATCACCATTTACATGAAACACTGGCGCCTGTACCATAGCGGCTACGCTAGTGCAATAATCCGCACTACGGGCATCATCAAAATCGGTGGTAAATCCAATCTGATTGTTAATTACAAAGTGGATGGTTCCGCCTACATAATACCCTTTCAGATTGCTCATTTGCAACACTTCGTACACAATTCCTTGGCCGGCTACTGAGGCATCGCCATGTATCAATATGGGTAAAATTTTATCGTAATCGCTTTCGTATAAAATATCTGCTTTGGCCCTTGAAAAGCCCACTACAACCGGATTTACAGCTTCCAGGTGGCTTGGGTTGGGTGCCAGTTTCAGGTTAATGGTTTTGCCGGAAGTGGTTTCTAACTGACTGCTGAAACCAAGATGGTACTTTACATCACCGCTGCCCATGGTGCTGTCGGGTGTGCTTTTACCTTCAAATTCGCTAAAGATGTTTTCGTAGGTTTTGCCTAATATATTGGCCAATACATTCAGGCGTCCCCGGTGTGCCATACCCATCACTACTTCTTCTACACCACCTTCGGCGGCTGTGTTAATAATGGCGTCTAAAGCTGCAATTGTGGTTTCGCCACCTTCAAGGCTAAAGCGTTTTTGGCCAATGTATTTGGTATGCAAAAACTTTTCGAACATCACACCTTCGTTCAGTTTCTGCAAGATGCGTTCTTTCTTTTTTAATGAAAACGGTGTTAGAAAATCTTTTTCCAATTCACGGGTAAGCCAATCTACTTTTTCCTGATTGCTGATGTATTTAAACTCGATGCCTACATGGTTAGCATAGGTTTTTTGCAGATGCTCTAAAATGTTGCGTAGGGTAGTAGTGCCAAGGCCAATAAGATTACCGGCGAAAAACGACTTGTCCATATCTGCTTCGGTAAAGCCAAAAAAGCTGAGCACCAAATTAGCACCACGGTCTTTACGTTCACGGATGGGATTGGTTTTGGCCAGTAAATGGCCTTTATTGCGGTAACCTAAAATAAGGCGGTAGGCACCCAATTCTTTTTTCCAATCCACGCCATCGGCTGTTACATGTTCTGCTTTGCCGGTTGTGGTAGCTGCACTTCCATTGGTTGTTTGTTGTGCCGTGGCAAAATCAAAACCCTCGAAAAACTTTTTCATTTCGGGGTCTACCGTATTGGGGTCTTTTATAAAATCGTTGTACAGGTTTTCTATAAAAGATGGATGGGCATTGGTGATATAAGAGAAGTCATTCATTTGGAATACAATTTTTTATACTATTGGCTGACAAATATCGGTGAAAACCGAACATAGGGTTGGTAGAAAATAAGTGGCTGTATTAAAAAAATAAACAGATACTGACCATCCTTTTTTTTAGTCAAAGTAATTAATGGATAAGATTTTTTAGTAAAAAATGGAAACCATATCAATTTTAAAAGGGTTAAATGGAGCCCATTAGTAAATGTTATCAAAATCTTAAAAAAGTTTTTACTCAAAAACTGCCTGATATCAAACAAACCACTATATTGGTCAGCTCTAAGAGTAACCTTTTTCTATAATTTTAATGAAATAATCAGCCTGCCCCACCACCAAAAGTTTATAATCCGACCAACTTGTAGCAAAACCCACACATAAATTTTGTCCGGCTACAAGATTTAGACTTTCAGTTTTTCACCCACTTTCATTTTATT
>JAYUTQ010000720.1:0-12175 GCA_043755055.1 Chitinophagaceae bacterium
ATGGTTTTGGGATGGATAACCTGTGCCCCGTAATAAGCCATCTCAATCACTTCTTCATAGTTCAACTCTGCTATCGGCACCGCATCGGCAAACAGCTTCGGATCGGCATTCATTACACTCTCCACATCCTTCCAAATCGTCATACATTCTGCATCCAACATATTGGCAAAAATGGCTGCAGTATAGTCGCTTCCCTCACGGCCAAGTGTGGTGCTTTCGTTTTCGTCGGTAGCCCCAACAAAGCCCTGGGTAATGGTTACAGAGGAATTGCAAATTCCAAATTGCAAATTGGCAACAGCCTGCTGTGTAATGGTCCAATCCACATTTGCATCCCTAAAATTATCGTCGGTACGGATGATGTCCCGAACATCGAGCCACTGCGTTTTAATACCTGTTTCGTTTAAATAAGCACCTACAATTATGGTACTCAGCATTTCGCCAAGGCATACAATCTGGTCGTAATAATAATCGTAATCCCTTACCGGTTTATCATGCAGCATCCATTCGGCCTCGGTAATAATATCACCTAAATGAGCCATGCATTTTTCAAAATCTGTTTGCAACAATTCCTTCGCTGTTTCTATATGATCTTGCTTTACAGTTTCAAAAAGTTGTAAAGCTTCTTGCTGCCTTCCGGCAAAAAATGCTTCAGCCACTTTTTCCAATGCATTGGTGGTTTTACCCTTGGCGCTAATAATCACCATCAGCGGCGTGCCCTTCCAATTACTGATAATATGGCCTACGTTTTTTATTCTTTCTACCGTATTAATACTGGCGCCGCCAAACTTAAAAACCTTCAACTTTTTTTGTTCTGTAGTCATTGCTATACACTTTGTAAATGGGGTCAAAAATAAAGGTTGTTTGGTTATGGCTATCGTAAATAGGTTAGGGCATTGTTGCAAAAAAATTAGCCAATCTTTCAACATGAAGTTAGATATTGCAACGATAAAAAAACTGCTATGGCTCAATCACAAAAATTAATGACGCTGGATGAATTTACCATTCAGGAACTTAGAACTTTTCCTTCAGCCACCGGCGAATTAAGTGGATTGTTACGAGGTATTGGCCTGGCTGCAAAACGCATTAACCACGAAGTAAATAAAGCCGGCCTCGCCGATATACTGGGCGCCGCAGGTAAAGAAAACGTGCAGGGAGAGGAAGTGCAAAAACTGGATGAATTTGCCAATAATGTGTTTATCAATATCCTGAACCATAGTATTTATTGTGCCGGTGTAGGAAGCGAAGAAAACGATGAGATTATGGTGTTTGATGATCCGCAGAGTAACAACAGCAAGTACGTTTTGCTGATGGATCCGCTGGATGGCAGTGGTAATATTGATGTGAACGTAAGCATCGGAACCATCTTTAGCATTTGCCGCCGGGTAACGCCGCTTGGTACACCCTGCACTCTGGAAGATTTTTTACAACCCGGCAATAAAATAGTAGCGGCCGGTTACATTATTTATGGCAGCAGCACCATGCTGGTACATGCCACACGCCGGGGCGTAAATGGCTTTACCCTCGACCCTTCTGTTGGCGAATTTTGCCTTACGCACCCTATGATACAATGCCCACCCGATGGCAAAATTTATAGCGTAAACCACGGTAATTTTCAGCAATTCGAAAAGGGGGTACAGGATTATATTGAGCTATGCCAACTTAAAACCAAAGACAACGGCGGCCCATATACCCAACGTTATATTGGCAGCATGGTGGCCGATATACACCGCAACCTGCTTAAAGGCGGCTTTTTTATGTACCCCGGCACCACGGGCAAACCGGGTGGTAAACTAAGATTACAATACGAGTGCAACCCTATGGCATTTATTGTAGGCGTAGCCGGTGGCCTTGCTACCAATGGTTATGAAAAAATACTGGATGTACAACCAACCGAACTCCACCAACGTTCGGCCATGTTTATAGGTAGTAGTAATATGATGGCGGAGTTGGAAGAGTGTTTGGTGAAAGCGAGGGGTGAAAACCAAATTTAAACCTTAGTAAGCCGTGGCTGGTGTCCTCACCAGCCACTGAATTTGATGACTGTTTCTACTGTCAAGAATTTTTTAGTAGTGTGACTATACTTTTGTTTCGTTAATTGAGTATTGCTCAAATTCAGTGGTCGGTGAGGACACCGACCACGGCTCCTAAATGGTTTTGGGTAAATTCACTGATTGTTTTCAACTCTGATTTTCATCTTAATGCGATGGAATATTTCAGGTTGGCGTTTTCTCAAAATTATTTTTCTAGCACCCGGAGCAATATTCAAAAACAACTTTCTTATTCTGCTTACAAATGGGCTTATTCTTTTGGTGTTAGGCTTGTTTGTATTTTATTACAAAAGGTTTAGAAATTTTATTGATGGCAGTAATAACTCCTTTTCAACGGCAACAGTTTTAAGTTAAGTAATCACCTCAACTAATCATTTTCACCACCATCTCCTTCATTAAACTGGCATCGCTAACGCCGCTGCTGCCAATGCCAATGCTTTTAAGGTTGTATTCGTGTAACAGCAGCAGGGCTTGCTCCACACCTTTTTGCCGGTAGTTCTTGGCGCAGCCTACAAGGTCTTTAAAGTAGCCGCCGTAGGTGCTGTTGTAGCCTAGCATTCGGGCAAGTTCGTTTTCATCGTTGGTGTTGGCACCAAATATTAAATAGGCTTTGCTAAAAAAGCTGTAGAGTGTTGGCAGTACCAGTTGTATGGGGTTGGCCTTTGGGTTACTTTCAAAGTATTGTATAATCTGCAGGCACTTGCTCAGGTTGCGGCTTGTAAGGGCGTTTTGCAGTTCCATTGTATTGTATTCCTTACTAATGCCCACATAGTTTTCTATATCATCTACCGTAATATTCTTCCGGTCTTTCAGGTTGATGACTGTTTTTTCAATCTCGTTATTCAGCCGACCCAAATCGTTGCCAACATGCTCTACCAATAGCTGCAAAGCCCTTGGATCGCAGGTAAATCCTTTTTGAGTTATCAGGCTGCCCACCCATTTTGGTAATTCATTATCCCACATTTTTTTTGTGGTCAATATCTCGGCGGTGGCCTTTAATTTTTTACCAAACGTTTTACGGGCATCTACTTTTTTATCTTTATAACCCACCACCAGCACAGTGCTTTTTAGGGTATTTTCTACATAGCCTTCCAGCTTTTCTATGTCCTTCATTTGCTGGGCTTCCTTAATCAGCACCACTTGCCGTTCAGCAAACATGGGGTAGCGGCGGCAGGCATTTAATACATCTGTCCACTCGGCATCTTTACCATAAAAAATGGTAAGGTTAAAGCCGGCTTCGGCTTCGCTAAGTATGTTGTGCTCAGCATAATCCATGGCCTGATCTATAAAAAAAGGCTCGTCGCCTTCAAGCCAGTACACAGGCTTAAACGCTCCTTTTTTCCAGTCTCCGATTATCTTTTCTACCGACATACAACAAAGAAAAATAAAACCTGCATGCTCCTGCTATAAAGTTTTTAACAAGTGTTGGCGAAAAACTGGCATGGTATTTTTATAAATACCAATAATCAAATTGTTGAAATTGATGCCCGATTTGTTAAAAGAGATTCTGTCTGCTGTACAATCTTAGTTTTGTAAATTCAAAAAAGCGCAGCCACTTTTAAACAGCCATCAAAATCAGCTAATTAAAATATCATTAATCCTAAAAATAAAACCATGAGCTACGATCAAAATGTTACTGAAAAGCAACCCCAAAAAGATAACCGCAACCTGATTTATGGGGTATTGATAGCGGCACTGCTGGGCACCTGGGGTTATATTATTTACGATAAAAGCAAAACATCTGAGAAAATAGAACAACTGCAAACCCAATATATTAACGTGGATAGTAACCGTAACGAAGTGCAGCAATTGTACAATTCATCTTTGCAAAGGCTCGATTCGTTAACCGGAACAAATCAACAATTAACCGACAAATTACAAGCCGAAGAAGGCGTTGCCGGCGAACGCAGCCGTGAAATAGCCAAGCTGAAAGACGAGATAAAAGTGATATTGAATAAGAAAAACGCCACTGCTGCAGAGTTGGCTACAGCCAAACGTAAGATTGGAGAACTCAACAATACCATTAGTTCTTACGTGGCCGAAATTGACCAACTGAAAGGCGAAAACCAACAACTGGTTGCTAAAAACGAAATGATAACTACTGAAAAACAAGCAGTAGAAAAAAACCTGGCCGAAACACAAACGGTGAAAAAACAACTGGAAGATGCCGTGGATGTAGGCAGCACATTACATGCAAGCGGCATTAACATCATTCCTATTAATGAAAAAGGCAGTGGCAAAGAAAAAGAAACCAACACTGCAAAAAGAGTAGATAAACTACGAATCGTTTTTAGGGTAGATGAAAACCGCATAGCAACTACCGGCGAAAAAGAAATATATGTGTGCATTTTTGGACCCGATGGCAAACCTATTAGCATTCCTGCTTACGGCAGCGGTACTTTTAATACCCGGGACGAAGGCCAGAAAATATTTACCAATAAAGTAAGCATTGCTTACGAACAAGGCAAAAGTTCAGCCGTAAGTTTCGACTGGCGGCAAGACCAAACTTTTACTCCAGGCGATTATAAAGTAGAAGTGTACCACAACGGTTTTAAAATAGGCGAAAGGGTGGTGAACCTAAAAAAAGGCGGATTGTTTTCTTAAAGGGCAACATTTATAAATAATACCATTACGATAAAAAGACTGCCTTGCGGTCTTTTTATCGTAATGGGCATCGCCGTGTGTTTATAACCATTTAGATTTTATCAACGGTAAGGATGTTTAAACACTAAAAATGTAATTTGCCGCTTCATTTAGCCTAAAATAGATGTATAATCATTTTATAAAATTGGTCTCTGTAGTACTGCTGCCGGCATTTTTATCCTGTTCTAACAAAGCAGAAGATAAAAAAGAAGCCAACCAAAAGCCCTCAGCTGGTGCAGGTGCCACTTTTGAAGCTGTTATCGTACAAAGTTTTCCTGTAAACCGAAGTGTAGAAACACCCGGTACAATTATGCCCAACGAAATGGCAGAATTGCGGCCCGAAATATCTGGACGGGTTATTAATATTTCATTTACCGAAGGTGGCTTTGTAAGAAAAGGCACATTGCTTGTAAAACTGTTTGATGCTGATTTGCAGGCGCAGCTTAAAAAACTGGTTGTACAGTTAAAAATCGCAGAATCTGCCAGCAGGCGTCAGCAGGAATTATTAGCCATTAACGGTACCAGCCAGCAAGATGTGGACAATGCTTCTTTACAGGTTAGTAACATCAAAGCCGATATGGAATTGCTGCGGGTGAACATTAGCCGTACAGAAATCAGGGCTCCATTCGATGGCCGCATTGGTCTGCGGCAAATAAGCCCAGGAGCTTACATAACACCAGCTACCATTATTACAAATATCGCTTCGCTTAATCAGGTAAAAATCCAATTTCCCGTACCGGAGCAATACATCCGGGATCTTGTAAATGGAACCACGGTAGGCTTTACCATTACCGGAAATGATAACAAGTATTTTGCCTCGGTAATGGCATCAGAAAATGGCATTTCAACCGATACCCGAAACTTACAGGTAAGGGCTGTGGTAAAAAATCCGGATGCTTCTATTAAGCCAGGTGGCTACGCCAATGTGATGATTAATATTGGCACCAACCGGCCGGCTATGATGGTGCCGACGCAAAGCGTAATGCCACAAACAAGAGGCAAAAAAGTAATTGTCATCCGCCGTGGAATGGCTGTTTTTCAGAACGTGGAAACCGGTTACAGAGATTCTGCTTCGGTAGAAATATTAAGCGGCCTGATGAACGGCGACACTTTGCTTACAAGTGGCTTACTCGTAGTAAAACCAGACCAGAAGATTACAAAAGTGAACATTGCAAAAACAAAAGATTGAACAAAGCTTTTGGTCATTGGGTCAATGGTCAGTAAGTAATTAAAATGGCTACCGTAATATTTAAAAATTACTATAACCAATCACCAATTGACTATTGACCAAAATGACTAATGACCAATTGCCCATTGACCAAATGACAATTTTTAAATGAACATATCCGAACTCAGTCTCCGCCGCCCTGTACTTGCAATTGTTATCAATTTAATGATACTGTTGTTTGGTGTAATTGGTTTTAAATTTTTGGGTGTAAGAGATTATCCGGCTATAGATCCGCCCAATATCAGCGTACGAACTACGTACCCCGGCGCCAATGCAGATATTATTGAATCGCAAATTACCGAACCCATAGAAAAAGCAATTAATGGTATTGCAGGCGTAAAAAATATCACCAGCAGTAGCAGTCAGGGTTCAAGCAGCATCAATGTTGAGTTTGAATTGAGCGTTCCTTTAGAAGAGGCGGCCAACGATGTACGGGATAAAGTGAGCCAGGCAGCCCGCAGTTTACCGCCAGATTTGGATGGGCCACCCGTAGTTACCAAGGCCGATGCCAGCAGCGAAAGTATTTTAAGCATGACGGTACAAAGCAACAAACGCAACCAGCTTGAAACCACTGAATACGCCAATAATGTATTGGCCGATAAACTGCAAACCATACCCGGCGTAAGCGGCTTGCAAATTTGGGGAGAAAGAAAATATGCCATGCGCATCTGGATGGATGCCAAAAAAATGAACGGCTACGGCGTAACCGGTAATGATATTCAGGCAGCTCTTTCCAGAGAAAATGTGGAACTGCCATCGGGCAAACTGAGTGGCAACGCTACAGACCTTAGTGTAAGAACTTTTGGCCGGTTAAATACGGAAGAAGAATTCAACAATGTAATTATCCGCAGCAACCCAACGGGTACGGTTAGATTAAGAGATGTAGCCGAAGCTGTGCTGGGACCGGAAAACGAAGAAACCATTTTAAAAGAAAGTACCATACCCATGATTGGTATGGCATTAATACCATTGCCCGGTAGTAATTATGTAGCCATCAGCGACGAATTTTACAAGCGTTTCGAACAAATAAAAAAAGAAGTACCGTCTGACATTAAAGTAAACATTGCTTTAGACCAAACAAAGTTTATCCGCAAATCGCTGGACGAAGTAAAAGAGACGTTGCTAATAAGCCTTGGCCTTGTTGTATTGATCATCTACCTGTTTTTTCGCAATGCCAGTATGGCTTTCAGACCGTTGATAGATATTCCGGTTTCTTTGTTAGGTGCTTTTTTTGTGATGTATTTGTGTGGCTTTACCATCAATGTATTAACCCTTTTAGCCATTGTGTTGGCCACAGGTTTGGTGGTGGATGATGGTATAGTAGTAACCGAAAACATCTATAAAAAGATGGAGCAGGGCATGAATAAATACAAGGCCGCCAGAGAAGGTTCTAAAGAAATTTATTTTGCCGTTATCTCCACTTCCATCACACTTGCGGTGGTGTTTTTACCAATCATTTTTTTAGAAGGCTTTGTAGGAAGGTTATTTAGAGAATTCGGAATTGTAGTGGCCGGTGCTGTACTTATTTCGGCTTTGGTTTCGCTTACACTTACACCCGTACTCAACGTAAAACTAAGTGGTGGCTTAAACCATTCATGGTTTTACCGCAAAACCGAACCCTTTTACCAGGGCATGGAAAATGGCTATCGCCGGCTGCTCCGTGGTTTTATGAAAGTGCGTTGGATAGCCTTTGTTTTGATTGCAGGTTGTTTTATAGCTATCTACTTTTTAGGCAGCAATTTGCAAAGCGAACTGGCTCCCATGGAAGATCGCAGTATGTTCCGATTGCAAATTTCTGCACCGGAAGGCACTTCGTTTGATGCCATGGATAAAAACGTAGATCAGGTAACACAATTTATACTCGACTCGGTACCGGAGAACAAGCTGGCATTGAGCTTTACAGCTCCCGGCTTTATCGGTGGCTCTGTTAATTCGGGTTTTGTAAGGGTATTGTTGCCAGAGCCAAACGAAAGAAACCGAAGCCAGCAGCAAATAGTAGATATGGTAAGCAGGAACATGAAAAAGTTTACCAATATAAGGACCGTACCTATTCAGGAACAAACTATTTCGGTAAACCGCCGTGGCGGACAGCCGGTTCAGTTTGTTTTGCAAAACAATGACTTTGAAAAAATCAAAGCCATTATCCCCAAATTTTTAGAAGAAACCGGAAAAAGCAATGTGCTTGCCCAGCCCGATGTGGACCTAAAATTTAACAAGCCCGAACTCCGCATTAATGTGGACCGGCTTAAAGCCAGTAATCTTGGTGTAAGTGTGGCCAACGTTTCCGAAGCATTGCAACTAGCACTCAGTAACAGACGGATGGGGTATTTTATAAAAGAAGGAAAACAATACCAGGTGCTTGGCCAGGTAGACCGTGACAGCCGTGACGACCCCTATGATTTGAAAAGTTTTTTTGTAAGAAGCGCCACCGGACAAATTATTTCGCTGGATAATGTAATTACGATGGAGGACGAAACCAACCCTCCTACCCTGTACCATTTCAACAGGTTTAAAAGTGCTACTATTAGCGCCGGCCTTGCCCCTGGCAAAACGGTAGGCGATGGTATTGAAGAAATGAACGCCATCGCAAAAAAACTGTTGGACGAAAGTTTTACAACCGCCCTAAGTGGCACCAGCCGCGATTACAGCGAAAGCCAGGGCAATACCAACTTTGCATTAATGTTGGCATTGGTACTTATTTTCCTGGTATTAGCTGCACAATTCGAAAGCTTTATTGATCCATTTATTATTATGGTTACTGTGCCTTTGGCCATTGCCGGGGCCTTATTTAGCCTGTGGGTATTTGGCCAAACCATTAATATTTTTAGCCAGATAGGCATGATTATGCTGATTGGTTTGGTTACAAAAAATGGCATCTTAATAGTAGAGTTTGCCAATCAGCAGCAGGAAGGTGGTAAAAAGAAAAGAGAAGCAGTAATAGATGCCGCCGTTATGCGACTCCGCCCAATATTAATGACCAGCCTTGCAATGGCTTTGGGTGCATTACCACTAGCATTGAGCCTTGGTGCTGCAAGTACCAGCCGTATTCCATTGGGCATAGTAATTACAGGTGGCGTGTTGCTATCGTTATTACTTACGCTATTTGTAGTACCGGCTGTATACAGTTATTTAAGCTCTAAAAAGAAGAAGTGGGACGAAAGGGTTTTTACAGAAACAGACCCGGGACAAACACCATAAAGGATGTATGATTTGTGATGTATGATTTCTGATTTGATTGGATATGTAGAGACGCCATGTTGGCGTCTTCAATGATGGGTCTTCAATGTTGGCGTCACCTTCGAACCGTTCAATAATAAAATATCATAATCCGATTTTCAAACCAACAATCCCCAAACTCTAAACGCCTATTTTTGCACAAACGTTTTGAATCATGAAAAAGGGAATTATAGGATTACTATTTTTAGCCGCAAGTGTTGCTGTTTATTGGTTTTTTATTAGGGAGAAACTGGCCTCCTCCGGCCCACCGCCAAAACCTTTGGAAATTGCTACAAGTACTTCAGCTTTCTCAGGCAGTTTCGAAAGAATGCTAAATACCTATTATGCACTTCGGGATGCTTTTATTAAGAGTGATGCAGGTACGGTAGACATTGTGGCTTCTCAATTTCGCTTTGATGTAGATACGCTGAATATTAAAGAATTAAAGGCAGATCCGGCCATTATCAGCACAGCTCAAAGTTTTAAAGAGTCCATTTCTGCAGAGGTTCAGGCACTTTCTAAAACGAAGGGGTTGGAAGAAAAACGCAAATCGTTCCAGATTATTTCTGATGCTATGTACGACTTGATTCGCACCGTTAAGTACGATAAAGCCATGGTGTACCAACTACATTGCCCCATGGCCTTTGGCAATTCAGGCGCCAATTGGCTCAGCAATAAAGGCGAAGTAAACAATCCTTATTTTGGCGACAAAATGTTGCACTGCGGCGACGTACAGGATAGCCTCGATTTTAGGACAGCTGGGCCACAACCTGCACAATAATTTTAATCTACACTTTACAATTATTTCTCAAACAAAACAACGGTTGAATTGTCAAAGATTGCCTAATGAAATGGACTGCCATTTTATTAGGCAATTTGATATAACCGCTACATTTTTTACACACAAAACAAAGCAAAAGTGGATTTTACAAAGTTGATCTCAAAAAAATACGCCATCCGATCCACTACACTTTTAGTTGTTTTTTTGGCTATTTACTCCGGTTCTTTAGCACAGCAAAAATTTACTTTTAATGGCTATGTAAAAGACTCGCTTACCGGCGAAACTCTAATTGGTGCCAGCATCAATATCAGTGGCGAAAACCGGGGTGTTGCTACCAATGCTTATGGTTTTTTTAGCATTACTTTACCAAAGGATACCTACATTATTGCTTGTTCGTTTATCGGCTACGAATCAAAGCTGTACAGCATTTCGCTGGATAGTAATAAAACTTTTGACATATTCCTGACTCCCAGATCTTATATACAAACCAATGTAACTGTAAATGCCCGGCGGCGGGATGCCAATGTGAAAAACGCACAGATGGGCAGGGTGGATTTAAGCATTGAAAAAATAAAACAAATACCAGCCTTTTTGGGCGAAGTAGACATACTAAAAGCCATACAATTATTGCCAGGCGTACGCAATGCCGGCGAAGGCAATGCAGGCTTTTATGTACGTGGCGGCGGCCCCGATCAGAACCTGCTCATCTTAGATGATGCAGTGGTGTACAATCCCGGTCACTTGTTTGGTTTCTTTTCGGTTTTTAATAGCGATGCTATAAAAAATGTAACGCTTATAAAAGGTGGCATGCCTGCTCAATATGGCGGCCGCCTTAGCAGCGTCGTAGATGTTTCCATGAAGGATGGCAATAACCAAAAAGTTCAGGTAGAAGGCGGCATTGGCCTTATAGCTTCACGGGTTTCTGTACAGGGGCCCATAAAAAAAGATAAGTCCTCTTTTATAGTTTCTGCCAGGCGTACTTATGTAGATGCCATTGCGAAACCCATTCTAAAAAATGGAAACTTTAGCGGTAGCGGCTACTACTTTTACGACCTGAATGCTAAGATGAATTACAAACTTGGCGCTAAAGACAGGATATTTTTAAGCGGTTATTTTGGCCGTGATGTATTTAGTTTTAAAAACAAGGAAAGGGGTTTTAATACCAGCATCACCTGGGGCAACAGCACCGGCACCGCCCGGTGGAACCATGTTTTTAACCGCAAACTTTTTGCCAATACCACCTTACTTTACAACGATTATAAATTTCGGTTTGATGCAGTACAAAGCGATTTCAAAGTTGTTCTTTCTTCGGGTATAAAAGACCTGTCGGGTAAAATAGACTTTGATTATTATCCTGTGCCGGAACATAAAATAAAGTTTGGCGGCTTGTACACGTACCACCGTTTTACACCCAACCAACTCAGCGGTTCTCAGGATAGTACGGTGTTTTCTCCCAACACCGGCCTTAACAAATTTGCCAACGAAACCGGACTGTATATTCAGGATGATTGGGAAGTAAACAGCAAAATAAAAATCAATGCTGGCCTGCGTTTTGGAACATTTACCCAAATTGGTGCGTATAAAATATATACCACAGATGCTGCCGGAAATCGTACTGATAGTGTGGAATATGGTAAGGGTAAAAAAGTAAAAGGTTACAATGGTTTGGAGCCTCGGTTCACGTTTCGCTATGCACTTACAGATTCATCTTCTTTTAAAGCTGCGGTTACCAGAAATGTGCAATACATACATCTGGCCACTAACAGTGGCAGCACTTTACCAACAGATCTATGGGTGCCAAGCACGTACAGGGTTAACCCTCAGTTAGGCTGGCAATATGCACTAGGATATTTTAGAAATTTCAAAGATAACAAATGGGAAACTTCGGTAGAAGTGTATTACAAAACCATGCAAAACCAAATAGAATATAAAGAAGGTGCCAACTCAAGAACGCTCCGCGACCCGGAGGAAGATTTTACTTTTGGTAATGGGTGGAGCTACGGAGCAGAGTTTTTTGTAAACAAAGTAAAAGGCCGGTTAACAGGCTGGATCGGCTACACACTTAGCTGGACAGAACGTAGATTTCCACTTTTGAATAATGGCAACATCTTTCCGGCAAAATACGACCGCCGACACGACATGAGTATAGTAGCCAATTACGAACTGAGCCCCAAATGGAAATTTGGTGGTGTATTTGTATATGGCACCGGAAATGCCACCACCTACCCAGAAAGGTTTTATGTAGTACAGGGCAATTTG
>JAYUTQ010000721.1:0-5112 GCA_043755055.1 Chitinophagaceae bacterium
CCAGCTACCCCATGGTGTTTTACATTGGCTGATGGCAGCCCATGTTACCAGCTTTTTTATCCTGCAGTCTTCCGCTGTTTTGATGATGGAGATACCACCTCCCATGCTATGGCCTATAAGGCTGATTTGTTCAATATCCATTGCATTTTTGTATGTGTTAGTATGGCTGCAAACCCAGTCGACCATATTACCCAAATCAATCAGTTGTTTGGTATAATTGTTATTGCCAAATGCTTCCAGATCGGCAAAGGTTTCCGGTTGTTCCGGAGTGGTTCCGTTATGGCTAAAATTAAATTTTACCAACACAAAACCCGCAACGGCGAAGCGTTTTGCTATTATGTCAAAATGGCCCCAGTCTTTAAAACCATTAAAGCCATGGGCATAAATCAATACCGGTTTGGATTTGCTATTTTCTTCAAAAAAAATATCCGTTGCCATGGGTTTATTGTCTGCACCATGTACTATAAGGTTTTTAATTTTTTGTATCATTTGCCTTCGTTTTTTTGCGGAGCATATAGAGGTAAAGGCTTTCTGTTTTTTTTCGGGCCCAATCGGTTTTTCGTAAAAATGTAAGGCTCGATTTTATACTGGGATCGCTTTTAAAACAGTTGATATTAATAAGCTGCCCCAGTTCTTCCCAGCCATAATAAGCCACAAGTTCTGTAACGATGGCTTCTAATGTTTTACCGTGAAGCGGGTCTTTTGATGGGGTCATTTTCCTTATAGTTTGATGATTAAAAATAGATAACAAATGTTGAAGATGGTTTTACTTATTTATCGTTCATCTTTCAGAAAACGTTTTTGTGGGTATTCAGCAGTCTGCTTATTTTTAATAAATTAAACTACTCCGTTTTATCTGTCATTTAAAGCCATACATGAAAGCCCGTTTCGTCATTTCTTTTCTTCTTGTGCTCATTTTTAATAAAATGACCATAGCTGGCGACATGGACTCTGTAGAAATTTATAGCAGCCAAATGTGGACTTATGTAAAAGAACATCCTGCCTCTAATCTATTTGTACATACAGATAAGAATATTTATTCACCCAACGAAAGAATGTGGTTTAAAGCCTACTTGCTTTCGGGTGTGGTAGCAGATAATAAAGTACTGTATGTAAGGCTAACGGATGAAAAGAAAAAAATTATTCTCAGTTCGCAATTTCCGATGCATAATTTTTTGGCAAATGGTGATATGCTGCTGCCGGATACGCTGAAGGATGGTAAATATTTTTTGTATGCCTTTGGCGACCGGATGATCAATTTTGATGAGAAAGATGTGTTTGTTCAGCCCATAATGGTGTATAAAAATAAAAAGAAATGGAGGGCCGAAGCGTTTATAATTGATACCTCTAAACTGGTTCGTGGTGAAAAGGTGGAGCTGCTTGTGCGGCTGAAACAAAACAACGATTTGGTTAAAAATGTACGGGGCCATTATCAGCTGTTTGATGGTGCAAAAGTGGTGAAACAGGGGGGCTTAAAAACCAATATTGTAGGTGAGGCTTTTATCGGTTTTACATATCCCGATATTGGCGATGATAAAACACTCAATGCAGTCATCACATTCAGCGACGAAACCGATTTTGAAGAAGTTACGGTAAATCTTCGCCATAGGGCTAATACCCTTAAAGCCAACTTTTATCCCGGCGGCGGACACCTGATTGAAAGCCTGCAAAACAACCTTGCAGTAGAAATAATGGATGTAAATAACCTACCTGTTTCTACTACCTTAAAACTGCTGGCCGATAATAAAGTAGTGCAAACTTTAGTGTCGGACAGTTCTGGTATTGCGGTATTTTCTTTTGTACCATCCGTTGCAAAAGAATATAACATTGAATTGAACAATAATGGTAGGGCAGAAGTGGTTCCCTTCCGGCAATCTATTGAAAGTAAAGGATGGCTGATGGATGTTAAGGTTATAAAAAATAACTGCCATGTTCACTTAACTAACCATGGCTTTGGCGATAGTGTTACGTTGGTTCTCAGATCGTTTGAAGAGGTAGTTTGGAAGATGGGAGTTCATCTTGCCAATAAAAAGGAAACAAATATTATTATACCGTTAGACAGTTTTCCACGTCAGGTTTTTAGTGTTGCTGCGTTTGGTACAGAACAGCAGCTTTTAGCGGAACAACTCATTTTTTACAAGCCTGTAAAAGATGCTACAATTCAAATAACAACAGATAAGCAGGTTTATGAAACCCGTAAAAAAGTAACGGTACAAGTAAATGCTGTTGATGCAAACGGCAATCCTTTACAGACCAATTTTTCGGTAGCTGCCGTGGAAATAAATACAATAGATACTGCTGTTTTGCCCAATATCATAGCTACTGGTTTGTTAAAAGATATTGGCTTTAAAAGCCAGTACCTGATGCAACCAAATACCAATATTGATGCATTGAACCGCTTATTGCTCACCAAAACCTGGAATAATTATCATTGGCAAAATATGCTGAACTACATACCAAAAGGCAATCTGAAAATTTACCGAAATACAGATGGCGTGTTTGGAAATATCGCTTCTGTATCTAAGAAAAAAAAGCTGGCTATTACTGAGTTACCCGTTCTCTCAAAAGATGGAATGATGATGGTGAGGTTATCGGAATATGGCGATTTCGATATTCCGTCGGAGCAACTGATGTCGCCCAGAAATGAAAAGAAAAGCCTTTTTCTCGGAACAGATTTTTATAAAAATTACACCATCAGTTTTAAGAACTACGATAAAGATTTTGATAAAAAAATTGGGGAGAGTAATGTCTTTAATTTTCCAAAGATATTTACCGGCTTGTCTAAATATAAAATGGAAAAACTGGAGAAGCTTACCGACCCTCATCAGTTGCAAAATGTGGTGGTAAAAGTTATTAAAGACCAATCATGGACAGCCACAGATTATTACAGCCCATCGTGTATGGATTATGTTTGCCTGTATAATATTTTTAATTGCCCCAACCACAAAACAGGCACCCCGCCTGTAATTGGAGAAACTTACACATACCTGACCAAAAAAATAGTATACCGTGGCGGCTGCGGTGAAGTTACCGATGAAACAAGGCCAGTAGTTCCATTAAAATTAATTATGGTTCCTAATACATTTCAGGTAATAGATTTTGAAAAAAATCCCTCAGAAGAAAAGGAAACCAGAACCACCATTTATTGGAATCCCAATCTGTTTACTGATAAGTATGGTAAAGCTACTTTCACTTTTTTTACCGATGATGTTACAGGCGAATTTAAAATCATTTTGCAAGGTGTTTCGCTGCACGGTTTGTTGCCTGTTTATAGCAGTACCGGCTTTACGGTAAAGTAATAATGATTGATTTGCTCCGTTTTAAAACTAAAATGCCCCGAAACTTACGGGGCATTTTAGTGTAGAAATTATAGATTAAGCAAATTGCTTACGGATGATATTCAATGCACCTCCGGCTTTAAACCATTCTATCTGCTGCTCATTGTAAGTATGATTGGCAAGGATGGTTTCGCTGCTGCCATCGGCATGGTTCAGTACCAATTCCAACAGAACATTGGGGGCAAATGTTGTAAGGCCATTAATATCAATAGAGTCGTCTTCCTGTATTTTATCGTAGTCGGCTTTGTCGGCAAATGTGAGGCCAAGCATACCTTGTTTTTTAAGGTTGGTTTCGTGTATACGGGCAAAAGATTTTACCAACACGGCACGTACACCAAGGTGGCGTGGTTCCATAGCTGCATGTTCTCTGCTACTACCTTCGCCATAGTTTTCATCACCCACTACAATACTGCCAATACCTTCGGCTTTGTAGGCACGTTGGGTAGCGGGTACCGGGCCATATTCGCCTGTAAGCTGATTTTTTACCTTGTCGGTTTTTTCGTTAAAGAAGTTCACCGCACCAATCAGCATATTGTTACTAATGTTATCCAGGTGGCCACGGAATTTTAACCATGGGCCAGCCATGCTAATATGGTCGGTAGTACACTTGCCTTTGGCTTTAATCAATAGTTTCAATCCTTTAAGGTCTACACCTTCCCATGCTGCAAAAGGATCTAATAATTGAAGGCGTTTGCTTTCCGGGGAAACTGCTACCACTACACTGCTGCCATCTTCGGCAGGTGCCTGAAAACCGGCATCTTCTACCGCAAAACCCAACAGCGGCAATTCGTAACCACTTGGTGCATCCAGCATTACCTGTTCGCCTTTATCGTTGGTTAAAGTATCGGTGAGAGGATTAAAATTAAGGTCGCCGGCAATGGCCAATGCGGTTACTATTTCGGGGCTGCCCACAAATGCAAATGTGTTAGGGTTGCCATCGGCACGTTTAGCAAAGTTGCGGTTGAAGCTATGAACAATGGTGTTGCGTTCAGCTTTCTCAGCACCCACCCTGTCCCACATGCCTATGCAGGGGCCACAGGCATTGGCAAAAACGGTAGCACCAATTTGTGCAAACGTATCAAGGAACCCATCTCTTTCTATAGTAAAACGAACCTGTTCGCTGCCGGGGGTAATGGTAAATTCAGCATTTAGCTTCAGGCCTTTTTCTGTTACCTGTTTTGCCAGGCTTACCGAGCGGCTAATATCTTCGTAAGATGAGTTGGTACAGCTACCAATCAAACCCACTTCTATTTTAGTAGGCCAGCCGTTTGCTGCTGCCACTTCTTTCATTTTAGATATTGGCGTAGCCAGATCCGGTGTAAATGGTCCGTTAAGGTGCGGCTCCAGTTCACTTAGGTTTATTTCTATTACCTGATCAAAATATGCTGAAGGGTTAGCATACACTTCGGCATCGCCGGTTAGGTGTTCTTTAATACCATCGGCCAATGCGGCAATATCTTCACGACCGGTAGAAGCCAGGTAGCGGCTCATACTTTCATCATAACCAAAAGTAGAAGTGGTAGCACCAATTTCGGCACCCATATTACAGATGGTTCCTTTGCCGGTACAGCTCATACTTGTAGCGCCTTCGCCAAAATATTCCACTACAGCACCGGTTCCGCCTTTTACGGTAAGGATGCCGGCTACTTTTAAGATTACATCTTTAGGAGCCGTCCAGCCATTCAGTTTGCCGGTTAGTTTTATACCAATCAGTTTCGGAAATTTCAATTCCCATGGTAATCCTGCCATTACATCGCAGGCATCGGCACCACCT
>JAYUTQ010000722.1:0-5111 GCA_043755055.1 Chitinophagaceae bacterium
CAAAAAATTGTATTGCCCCTCGGTTGGCGCAGGCGTCCGATAGCCGGTGAGGAACACCGACCCTGGCTACAAAAAAAGCCCCGATTCTTTCGAACCAGGGCTTACTATACAGGGTTAGGGATCATCCAATTAAATTATGGGTCAGGCTAAGGTGCAAAGCTTATTTCGAACTCAAATCCTTCCGCATAAAAAGCAATTCACTCCAGTTTTCCTGTATAAACTCAGCAGCATCTTTAAGGTATTGGGCATAAGAACCCTCGCCGTTTACAGCTTCGTAAGTAACCTTAAACGGCTTACGAAAATCAACAGCTCTTTCTTTAAGCCCTTGCTTATACCTTGTAGTGAGTGTAAACTGTGCAGGGCCCGAAGAGGAAGCGGAATAAACAGCTACGGTTACACCAGAGGCAGCCCATGCTTTTTTAATTTTCTTAATCATATTTGCCACATCATCACCATGCCCTATTTTAGGATACACATGGGAAATATTTATTTTTTCAGAAAAATCGCCCAATGCAACTGTGCTTAAAGAATCGATGTAAACGGAGTATCCGCCACTCTGTTTATCAGTTAAATAAATGGCTACGTTTTTATTCCAGTCTGCCTGGTGCTCGGGGTTAATATCACCTCTTGCATCTTCACTCTCCCAGGTTTTGGGGCCTTCAGTAATATGATAGCCGCCCATATCCTGGCCAGACTGAATGACAAACACACGCCAGTAATTATCTCCGGTATGATACTTTTGTGAATGTGCCGCAAGGGCTTTTTCAAATTCCATCACCTTATCAATTTTTGGAAATACCCGATGGGTGGAAATCACATTCTTAGCAGGTGCTGGTTGTGCATAGCACAGACTTGTTAATGAAAGCAGGGCAATGAGGATTGCCATGGTTGAAGGAATTTTGTACTGTTTCATTTCTTGAGGTTTAGGTTTTTTTGCCTACTCTGTTCGGTTTTCGGCGGCTCCGTTTTATTTTAATGCTGCTGCATAAATGGGTAAAAAGTTTGATGAAAAAGCACCGGTTCTTTCGAACCGGCGCCTTGTTATTAGGAGTGAGGGTTAGCACTTTTAATTTGGTGGCAGTACCAAACACTTACCATTTACCAAAATAGACCTTGTGTTTATGGTGCGTACCTGCCCGCCGTTGCGTACCTGAATACTTGCCGCTACGGCCCCGTTGGAATTAATAAAGCACGGGTTCGGCGTTCCGCCGGGTACTATTACATGGGTAAGTGTACCGGGCACTTTATTGATATTCCAGTTGCCGGGGGTATTCCAGTCGTTGCTTTCGGCTCCGGTCCAGGTGGCTACTTCCAGAATCACATAGGCATAGGCTGTATCATTACAAGTTCCGGAACTGGAAGCTACAAGCCGATAGGTGCCGGGAGGTGCCGTAGTAGTGTTGGCCGTGTTCCAGCTGGCGGTGAGGCCAGTAGTATTAAAGAGGCTGTTAAGGTTGGTGGTTTCGCCAAAGCAATTTTTATACACCGTTACATCAGGGCCAAGATTGGGAGCGGGTAGTGCCGATGTGGTTACCACCAACGAATCACTAACACCTGTAAATCCATTGGCCAGGTATACGGTAAGGCGGTACGTGCCTGCCTCGGTTACGTTAATGGATTGGGTGCTGCCAATTGTTGCTGCACCTCTGGTCCATTGGTAAGAGAACACCGGCTGGCCATCAATGGTATTGTTGGTAGAAAGGCTGAGTGTTTGGCCGGCGCAGATATTGAGCGGACCATTTATAATAACGGTTGGTTTACTCAGGTCATCGTTCTTAATAGTATCGGTTTTACTAATAACCGAACCTGGTGTATAGTCGCCTTCCGCCAGCGAAACGGTGATGGTTTCATCAGGTTCCAATGTGTTATCACCAATTGGCCTTATGCGGAGTGTTGCCTGTACCTGGCCTGCGAGGATGTATATTTTACCCTGGATACCATTAAAGCTGGTAGCTGCTGGCTGGCCTGCAGGGTACCGAACAGTGTAGTCTGTACCCCAGTTAGCGGTTCCGCTAATGGTGTAATTGACCAACCGGTCGTAGTTTACAGGTGCACCAATGTTAAACCTAAAGTCCAGTGAATCGAAAGCATTTTCCCTCATAGAAGACCGGGTAACTGTTAGGTTGAGGGCCGATGGGCCGGTGCCCGGAACGGTGGTACCCACCACAAATAAGGATGTATCCGATACGGTCTGCATATTGCCATACACATCAGAAATATTATTTACAATCAATTGTAAGTTTTCGCCTACCAGTGAAGTAATAGGGTTAACCGGCACTACAACTATCTTGTTTTGATATCCTGAAACCTGCACCGGTATTAATGTGCCGTCGCTACGTTTGCGTAGCCGTACCTGTCCGCTGTTGAGGTTATTGGCATTGATAAACTCGTTGTGTGTAACTGAGATTATATCCCCTGCTACATAGCTGTCATCCATCGGTTCGGGCACACCAAAAACAATTGGTGCTCTGCGGTCTACTATACCTGTTATCCTTTGAGAATAAACGGTACCGCCGGCACAATTCAGCCTCAGGCGAAGGTCGTAGGCACCATCGGGCAGGTTATGGGTACGCCAGTTTATCGTGGTACTGTTGAGGTTGGTAATATTTGCCTGCAAAATGGTAGTATCGGTAACAAAAATGCTACCCCGGGCAGTGGCACGTTCTAACGAAATAGACTGCAGGTTGGCTACGGTGTACCCCGTTATTTGCACGGGAATAGTATTGTTGCTGGCACTGCTCACCACAAAGTTATTAGCCGGTGCACCTAGCGTAACTCCACTGCAGGCGCTGGCAAAGTTGGCCGTTATAGTACCCATACTTATGCTACCTCCACAGGCTGAAGTCATCACAAATTGTAATCCTTCATAATTATAAACATTACCTGCTCCTTTTTCTACCGTAACAGTCATCAGTTGTTCCTGTGCATACGGTATGCCAGGAAAAGTAAATATATCAGTTGCCGGTGCAAAACCTACTTTAACAATGGCGCCATGAGGATTGCTGGCCGGCAGCATCCTTATTTGGTAATCCCTTGCTTCGCCACTTTGGCTTACATTACCAAGGTATAGCTGAAAACTGGCTACTCCATTGGCGGGTACATTGTTCTGTACCGGGTTGGGTATCCGCAACTGGGCACCATCCCTGTTTTGGCCGGGTGGCTCTGCCGGGCAGCTTGTAGTACCGGCTTTTAGTGAAAATACGGGTGAATTATAAACCGGATCTCGTTTTACATCTACAGAAAAATAATCGCCGTCATCCTTATCATCGAGGGTATAACCCATAGTGGTGGAATTGGTGGTGGTGGTAGTGGTGCTTTTACCGGTTTCCATCTTCATGTTTACATTAAAACCGCCGCTGACCCCGATACCTGCTATCTCAAAACCCAATGCTATGGCTACATTCCGGTCTATTTCCATAGCATACTCTATGGTATTGGAGGCTGTTGCAGTAGTGGTGGTAGATAAAGTAATGGGTGCGTCGGCACCATCGAAAGATCTGTTGACTTCAAACTTAGCCTTGGCTTTATTTGCCGCATTATTGGCTATTACCTGTTCCCACACATGTACCTGGTTTAATGCCCTGAACCGTTGGGCACTGTCGGGTGCATTGGCTGCAAAATTTTGCAATGTTGGTATTACGGTTCCGGTAATATGGCTTTCGGTATAGGCATATTCAGTGGCAAAACCGCTATCGGCAATAGCCAGTTTGGCTTCCACACCCAGCGTACAGGCACTGGTATATTTTACCTCCCTGGCTATGGCATATAGCAGGTTCATGGCTGCGCCAATATACACATCGCCTTCGCTGCCGATGATGTAGGCACTGTTGGATGACTCGTAGCGCTGGCTGTTGGTCGTGGTCAGGATGGCCTCAGTAGCATCGTTTACCCGGCCTGTTACAGTTTGGGCAAAATTGAGCGTTCCCCAGATGGATACTTCAGTGCTGTAAATTAAGCCAAGCTGAAAACGTGTACCCAGTTTTACTTCAAGATAACCACCGTTGGCTTCGCTTTTAGCAGTATACATACGCATGGCTGTTTCGTTGGTTTGGTTACTTTCCCAAAAGCTGCTGCTCAGGTCGCCGGGCGGGTCGTGTAGTACCATCAGGGGTATTTGTGGCGACACAGTGGTAAAAGTTCCAGGGTCGTTTTTAATACCGAGAACTACCGCTTTACGTGTAATCTGGGTCGCAGGCCGACCATACTTATCGGTATAGTTTACCCTGAAGGTTTTCTGAAAAGGCGCAATAATATTAGGTTCACCGCCGGGCATCGAAACGGTATCGGATCCATTTACCTGAGCACGTAGATAAGTTTGCTCCACCGCATCCACTGGCACATTGGTGGTAATACTTATTCTCCTAGCAGTATCGGTGGCTACTTTAAAATTGTAGCTAGGATTGCCTTCAAACACATTAATAATAAAGGTTTTTGGCTTGTTTTGACGGAACACTACATAGTCGGCAGTGCCACAGGTAGTATCTAACAAGTTTACAATTTGCAACACCGGGGCCCTGTGGTAAATTAAATTAAAAGTGCGTGGCAGCGTATCTATATCCACCACCATAGAATCTTTAAAGTTTTGGTTAAAAAAAGTAGTGAGTTCAAACGGAGTGATATCGCTACCGAGGCCGGTTGGGGTAAATGTATTTACCCTCACTTTGTACTTCCGTGCTGGCAGTGTTACCGAATAAGAACCGTCCGCCGCCGTATTTACTGTTTTGGTAAAAACAGATGCTCGTCCCGGTACAGTATCAGTAAATACGATTTGTGCGGAGCCAATAACCTGATTGCCTCCAGCCCTGAGTACACCGGAAATGGTTCGGGTGATATTGTCTGAAAAATTAATACCTGTAACACTGCCATTAATCACATTTACTGTTCGGGCTGCAGGGGTAAAAGTATGGTTGCGGTAAGTGGGCGTAAGTACATAATCTCCGGGATCTGTAAAGGTGAGGCCAAAACTGCCGAAGCCATTTTCACCCGTATAAGAGAAGCCAACCGGGTTAGCACCCCTCACTGCTGCCACCTTTACACTATCCCGTCCATCGCTTACCACTACATCGCATGTGTTACAGGTTTGCGTTACCGAGCCATTAATCGCATACACA
>JAYUTQ010000723.1:0-5099 GCA_043755055.1 Chitinophagaceae bacterium
AGCGCCGGCTTCTTAACGGCTTCGAGCATAATTTTCTTTACGCTTTTCTTTCGAGGCCACCCTACTAGATGCGTTGCGTACAAAATACCTAATTCTATAGATAAATAATGATATGCTTTTAAACTTCTCCGATAAATTGTAGGCAACTACAGCATCATTTCGGTACGGCTTTCGCTGGTATTCAAATAAAAAAAGACCGGCCCAAATAATTGAGCCGGTCTGGTTATTATTATAAAAAGGAGTTAAGCCAATTTCGCCTTCAAGCCTTCATCTATCGCATCCAAAAACTCCTCGGTGTACAGATAATGTTCGCCGTGGCTTACTTTGTTACCATGGATACAAACTGCAAGGTCTTTGGTCATGCGGCCGCTTTCTACCACTTCTATACAAACGGTTTCCACTGCTTCGCAAAAATCGATCAGCGGTTGGTTGCCATCCAGTTTACCACGGAAGGCAAGGCCACGGGTCCAGGCAAAAATGGAAGCAATCGGGTTGGTGCTTGTAGGTTTGCCTGCCTGATGATCCCTGTAGTGGCGGGTTACGGTTCCGTGTGCAGCTTCGGCTTCCATGGTGCCGCCATCGGGTGTTACAAGTACGCTGGTCATAAGGCCCAATGAGCCAAAACCTTGTGCTACACTGTCGCTTTGTACATCACCATCATAGTTTTTACAAGCCCAGATAAATTTACCACTCCATTTTAAAGCACTTGCCACCATATCATCTATCAGGCGGTGTTCGTACACAATTCCTGCTTCTACAAATTTGGCTTTGAATTCATTTTGGTACACCTCTTCAAAAATATCTTTAAAGCGGCCATCGTATTTTTTAAGGATGGTGTTTTTGGTGCTGAGGTACAACGGCCAGCCTTTGGTAAGCGCCATATTCATACAGCTACGGGCAAAACCAATAATGCTTTCGTCCACATTGTACATGCTTAAGCTTACGCCGGGGCCTTTAAACTGGTACACTTCGTGTTCTATCACCGTGCCATCTTCGCCTTCAAACTTGATGGTCATTTTACCTTTGCCAGGCACCACAAAATCAGTAGCACGGTACTGGTCGCCAAAAGCATGACGACCAACAATAATCGGATCCGTCCAGGTAGTAACAAGGCGGGGCACGTTTTTCATAACAATTGGCTCACGGAACACGGTGCCATCCAAAATGTTGCGGATTGTACCGTTCGGGCTCTTCCACATTTGCTTCAGGTTAAATTCTTTTACACGGGCCTCGTCAGGCGTAATGGTAGCACATTTAATACCCACACCGCAGGCCTTAATGGCATAAGCCGCATCAATGGTTACCTGATCGTTTGTCTCATCACGGTATTCCATGCCAAGGTCAAAATATTGAATATCCACATCCACATAAGGAACAATCAGTTTGTCTTTAATAAACTTCCAGATGATGCGTGTCATCTCGTCCCCGTCCATTTCCACCACGGGGTTTGCTACTTTAATTTTACCGGCCATGTTATTTGTTTTTAAAAGTGATTGATGTATTGATTTGTAAACCGAAAGGTAAGGTGTAAAAATGGCTATTGCCTATACACTAAACCCTGAGCAACCTTTTACCGTAACTTCCGTTATAAATTTCAATTATTTACTAATGGTGAAAGGTTTGCAAAAATATGTGTTTGGAGTATTGGCTGGTGTAGCATATTTATGCATCATTGGCAGTAGTTATGGGTGTAAAAAAATTGTGGTTCCGAGATATATTCCTGTATCTGATACCATTAATACCGGCGGTGGTGGCGGTAATAACAATGATACCATCCGCAGGCTTTTGGCACTGGGAGATAGTTACACCATTGGTCAAAATGTAACCGAGCCGGTGCGATTCCCTAATCTTACAATCAATTGGCTAAGAAACCGGGGTGTTAAGATGCAATATCCGGCAGAAATTATAGCCCGTACCGGCTGGACCACTGCCAACCTCTTAACCGGCATTGATAATGCAAGCCCGGTACCGGTAGGCCCTTACGATTTAGTTACACTACTTATTGGGGTAAACAATCAATACCAGCAACGGGATACCGGCAACTATCGGGCACAGTTTACTTTATGCCTCGACAGGGCCATTGGTTTTACCGGCAACCGTACTAACAGGGTTTTTGTGCTAAGTATTCCCGATTGGGGTGCTACACCGGTTGGCCAAAACGACAATCCGGCTCAAATAGCTTTACAAATAGATCGCTTTAATGCCATCAACAAAGAAGTATGCCTGCAAAAAGGTATTTCTTATACCGACATTACACCCTCCAGCCGAATGGCCAAAACAGACCTTACACTTGTGGCCAATGATGGCTTGCATTATTCTGCCAAAGCCCACGGTATTTGGGCAGAGATGATTGGGCCAAAAATGTTGCCTTTTGTAAAATAGACATTAGCTGCTGCACTTCACATTCCCTTAATCTTCCCGTCTTTTATCGCCCCTTATATTTGTTCTCTAAAAAATAAATATGAGGCGTTTTTGTATTTCTGTGTTCTGTTTGCTAACCGTTTGTTCTCAGGCTCAAACCGCGAAAAAAGTAATTTCTAAATCATCTGCAGCCCCCAAACTGGTGGTAGGCATTGTAGTAGATCAGATGCGGTGGGATTATCTGTACCGTTATGCCAATCGCTTTGGCAGCGGCGGTTTTAAGCGGATGATGAACGAAGGTTTCAATTGCCAAAACACCATGATTCCATATACGCCTACGGTTACTGCCGCTGGCCATGCATGTGTTTATACGGGTAGCGTACCCAATATTCATGGCATTACGGGTAACAACTGGTACGATAGCAAACTGAATAAACCCATGTATTGTACCGAAGATGGAAATGTAAAATCGGTAGGCACACCTACCAAAGACGGGCAAATGAGTCCTAGGAATATGCTTACGACTTCCATTTGCGATGAGCTGCGAATAGCTACCAACAACAGGGGAAAAGTAATAGGCATTGCCCTGAAAGACCGTGGCGCTATTTTACCCGCAGGGCACAATGCCAATGCCGCTTATTGGTACGATAACGATAATGCTTCTTTTGTAACAAGTACCTGGTACATGAATAGTTTGCCCAACTGGGTAAATGATTTTAATAATCGTAAAACGCCTGATAGCCTGATGGCGCTTGGCTGGAATACACTGTACCCGATAACTACTTACACCCAAAGCACGGCCGACGAAAAGCCCTACGAAGGAAAGTATAAAGGCATGGATAAAACATCTTTCCCATACAATTTTAACGGCAACAAAAACACCGATAACTGGGATATGATCCGCAGTACACCGCAGGGCAATACGCTCACTGCCGAATTTGCAAAAGCAGCTTTGTTGAGTGAGGGTTTGGGAAAAGATTCCATCACCGATTTTTTGGCGCTAAGCTTCAGCAGCCCCGATTATATCGGCCATCAGTTTGGGCCTAACAGCATAGAAAACGAAGACGACTACCTGCGCCTTGATAAAGAACTGGCTTCTTTCTTTTTGTTTTTAGATAAGGAAGTAGGCAAAGGCCAATACACTGTTTTTTTAAGTGCCGACCATGCGGTGGCCCATGTGCCGGGTTACAGCATTGAAAACAAACTGCCCGGCGGAACTTACAGCAATAGCCTTTTTACCAAAGAGATCAATAAAGGATTAAAAGATAAGCTGGGCCTGGATAGTATGGTGATTGGTATTGTAAATTATCAGGTACACCTCAATCATCCACTCATAAAATCAAAAGAACTGGACGAAGAAAAAGTTACTGATTGGATCATCGGCTATTTGTACAAACAAGATGTGGTAAGTCAGGCTTTTTTATTACAAGAAATGATGGAACAGCCGATGAATAAAACTTTGCAGGAACGTATTGGCAATGGCTATTATCCCGGCCGCAGCGGCGATATCCAATTGATACCCAAGCCGGGTTTTGTAGATGCAGGCAAAACCGGAACTTCACATGGTCTTTGGAACCCTTACGATAGCCATATTCCATTGTTATTTATGGGCTGGGGCGTAAAGCAGGGCAGCACCCACCGTGAAACTTATATGACGGACATCGCGGCCACGGTAGCAGCTATTTTAAAAATACAGATGCCCAATGGTTGTGTAGGAAAAGTTATAGAAGAAGTAGTAAAGTAGCAGGAAGCCTGCAGGATGAAGGACATATGGAAAATTTTATTTTTGCTTCCTGATAAAAATCATGGTCTCAAATACAAATCCTTACGATCTTCATTTTCTAAACTTAAGCTACTATGCGAACCGTTGACGACATTCTTAAAAACAAACCAAGGCCTTTTAATTTTATTGAACCAGATGCAAGGGTTTTAGATGCCTTGCAATTGATGAACTCCGTAAACCTGAGTTATCTGGTGGTAATGCATGACAACACATTTCATGGTATTTTTTCGGAAAGAGATTATAGCCGCAATGTAATTTTAAAAGGATTGCACAGCGATACCTGTAAGGTGCAGGAAGTGATGAGTACCAACCTGCCGATAGTAGAGGTTACCGATACCGTAGAATACTGTATGAATATGCTCAATACGCACAAAACCCGCTACCTCATTGTATTTGACGATGCTTATTTTAAAGCAGTGATTACTATTAATGATGTGTTGAGAGAAGCCATAGCCAGTAAAGGCAATGTGTTTGATGAACAAGCCGTAAGGGACGCTACGGATTTGCAGGATAAGGTATATTAGGATTTTTGATTTGTAGAGACGCCATGCTGGCGTCTAACTCTAACAGATAAAAAATAACGACTAAACAAAGAGGCTGTCTCAAAAGTATGAGGCAGCCTCTTTTTATTCGGGTAGGTGATGGAGAATATTTTCGTTTATGCGATGCTCAGAACCTTCATTTTATTTTGAGACGACCTCTTTATTTTTTAATCTCTTATAAGGAGACGCCAGCATGGCGTCTCTACACACGGCAACCATCATTTTATCACCACTGTAGTAATCACCTTTTCTCCCATTGCTTCATTTACCCGTTCTATTATTTTATCTTTTTGGTAATACAGTTCGTTCTTAAGCGGACCAACCGAGGTATGGATAAAAAGTGTTTGCTTCACAATCTCCAGCTTGTCGGTGTATTTGGCAATGGTTTTGCCCATCACTTCTTCCCACACATC
>JAYUTQ010000724.1:0-2314 GCA_043755055.1 Chitinophagaceae bacterium
GGCGGCTACGCCGGCGATGAAATTGGAAACAATATTATCCGTTTTGAAAAAGGGCCGAACAATAAAATATTTCTTAAAAATATATCATTTAACGTAATACCAAGCGACAGTACCAAGCCCATGTATAAAGCTGTATTAAACAGCAACATGCAGCCAATAGCAGTGGCTTTCGATGTAAAAGCAATAGTGCCTGATAGCCTTGGCGGCGGTGTAGTAATAGATATTACAGATAATATTACGGCAGATAACGAAATTTTTGGTTTTGCAAGCTTTGCAAAGTCTCAGTTTCAGGTGGGCGGTTTTCAAAACGACAAATCGTATATCGTTTCAGTAAAACCTTACCCTATTAACATCGAAATAAGAACTGTAAAAACGTTTTCTAAAAGCAGTGGCGGTGGACAGGGCGGTTTTCCAGGCATTGGTGCCCCAAGCCAGGCAACGGTTACGTTAGAAATGAATAGCTCAATGGTGCTGCTACCCGCAAAACCAATGATGCCAAGATACCAGGACGACAGGGTGGGCTATTTTAGCACTGGCTTTACCGACTTTGACGCTAACCCACAGGGCGTAAAAGACATCAACATGATAGCCCGTTGGAGACTGGAACCAAAGCCCGGCGATATGGAAAAGTACAAACGTGGCGAACTGGTAGAACCTGCAAAACCTATCATCTATTATATTGATCCGGCAACTCCTAAAAAATGGGTGCCGTACCTTATACAAGGCATCAACGACTGGCAGATTGCTTTTGAAAAAGCAGGTTTTAAAAATGCCATTATGGGTAAAGAAGCCCCAACAAAAGAACAAGACAGCACCTGGAGCCTTGAAGATGCCCGATACAGTGCAGTGGTATACAAGCCATCGCCTGTAGAAAATGCAAGTGGCCCAAGCACACCCGACCCGAGGAGCGGAGAAATACTGGAAAGCCATATTAACTGGTACCATAATGTAATGAAATTACTCCGCGACTGGTATATGATACAGGCAGGAGCTATAGATCCACGGGCCCGTAAAATGGTATTCGATGATGAATTGATGGGACAACTTATCCGTTTTGTATCAAGTCATGAAGTGGGGCACACATTAGGTTTGCCGCATAATTTTGGTTCAAGTGCAGGCGTTCCGGTAGAAAAATTAAGAGACAAAGCATGGGTAGAAACCAATGGCCATACACCAAGCCTTATGGATTATGCCCGTTTTAACTACGTAGCACAGCCCGAAGACAATATTGGCCCTGCAGGCATTTATCCCCGCATAGGCGAATACGACAAATGGAGCATTGAGTGGGGTTATAAATTAATACCAGAAGCCAAAACGCCTGAAGAAGAAACACCGATTTTAGATAAGTGGATAGAAGCAAAAGCCGGTGACATGCGTTATTATTATGGTCGTCAGGGTCAGCCGGATGATCCCCGTGACCAAAGTGAGTGTATAGGCGATAATGCTATGAAAGCATCTGCTTATGGTATTAAAAACCTGCAACGCATTGTGCCTAACCTTGCCGCGTGGACCAAAGAACCTAATGAAGATTACAGTGCTTTGAGCCAGGTGTACGGACAGGCTGTAGGCCAATTCCGCAGGTATATTGGTCATGTGTGCTACAATTTTGGCGGTGTGTACGAAACTTTAAAAAAGAACAATCAGGCTGGTGCAGTTTATGAGTATGTAAGCAAAGCCACCCAAAAAGAAGCTGCTGATTTTATTAACAAGCAGGTGTTTGCTACGCCAACATGGCTTATCAGCAAAGACATTACTTCTAAAACAAATCTCAACCCGGCTACTACCATTTTAACCACACAGGAAGCTGCCCTTAACAAGATGATGAGTACGGTTACAATGAACAAGATGCTAAATGCAGAAGCTGCAATTGGCAATCAGGCTTATACCTGTACAGATTTGTTAAGCGATTTAAAGCAAGGTGTTTTTACAGAGCTCACCACCAAAAAGCCAATAGATGTGTATCGAAGAAATTTGCAAAAATCTTATGTGGAAAGGCTTAACTCATTTTTAAACCCTACACCTGCACCAACAAGTGGTCTTGTTATCATTTTCGGTAATTCTAATGCTGCACCTACCTTAGACGTAAAGAAAAGCGACATTCTTTCTTTGCTAAAAGGACATGCTAAAGAACTGAAAACTTCTATAGATGCTACAGCTGCTGTAACTGTAGATAAGGCAAGTAAGTACCACTTGCAGGATTTAAGCGACAGGATAGCAAAAACATTGAATCCTTATAAATAATTGAAACAAAAATTACTGTAGCTGGAAGGTTATAGTTTGTACAAAACGATAAGTTACTTTACGTCCGTTTTGC
>JAYUTQ010000725.1:0-2313 GCA_043755055.1 Chitinophagaceae bacterium
CCACCATAACCAATAAACCAATCGAAACGGGTAAACCATTCGTTTATTTTTAGCAGCCATTTTTTGGTATCGTATTTTGAGTAATAGCGTCCAAACCCATATCCAGCATAGATTGCATGCTCTATATCCTTTATAAAACTTGTTGGTGGAAATGTATCGGCATGTATAAAATACAGCACATCGCCGGTAGCTAAACCGGCCCCATAATTCATCTGTGCAGCCCTACCCTTTTGTGGCGATACCATTGCTTTTGCCCCAGCCTTTTGAGCAATTGCAATTGTATCATCACCGCTGCCACCATCGCATATTATAATTTCTGCCAATACATTATTACTATTTAGCAGCAGGTATTTTATAAGCCGCTCAATATTATCCGCTTCGTTGTATGTAGGAATGATGATACTTAATTTCATAAAAGAGTTATCGCTAATTAGAAAGGCAACTACACAGCCAATAATTATTTTTTGGTCCACCGAAGCTCTAAAAGATTTAACGCATTGGCATCAAAACCTGAAATATTTGGCTGTACCAGATGTATCACCATATCATACCAAAGTGGCACTACGGGGGCATCTGCTATAATTAGTTTGTCCATTTCGTTATACATTATATACCGAAGCGAATCGTTGTTTTCGGTAAGTGCTTTTTCGTACAATAAATCGAAGGCCGCATTTTTAAACCTTGTATAATTGGGTGGCGCCGGATTCTTGCTATAAAATACGGTGAAGAAGTTTTCGGCATCCGGATAATCTGCCTGCCAGCTGCCACGAAAAAATAATGCCTGGCTTTTACTCGTTTGTTCCAGCAGTAAACTCTTCTGAATTACCTCCACCTGAACTGGTATACCAGCTTCACCCAACTGACTGGCTATATAACTTCCTAA
The DNA here is from genome assembly GCA_043755055.1 of Chitinophagaceae bacterium. Taxonomy (GTDB): domain Bacteria; phylum Bacteroidota; class Bacteroidia; order Chitinophagales; family Chitinophagaceae; genus JAZKFT01. Next base: position 884 of record JAYUTQ010000725.1, read on the forward strand.
ATCGGCATATATGGGTACGGTTAGCAGCTTTATCTGTGGCAGGTTTTTGCCATTGGCAAAGCCAGCTTCGGCCAATAGTTGCCGGGCTTTTAATGGCTGAAAATCGTAGCCTTTTACTGCTGTATCGAACGATGGCAAACCTCTTGGCGAAAAACCAGATGTAGCCGCAAAACCAATGCTGTTGCGCAGATAAAGCATCATCTTCTGCTTATCAATAGCATAGTTGATAGCTTGACGTACTTTCTTAATCCGCAACGGAGAATTGCGAACCAGTTCATTGGAGCTGTCAAATAAAATTCCCAGGTATTCAGTAGTGAGATACGCATGTTTTTGCAGTTGCAATTTTCCTTCCCAATCTTTTTTTAAGTCCCCTTTTTTTGTCAGTATTTCATCTTTAAAAGAAGGGTCAATATCATTAATAAAATCCAGCTTGCCTTGTCTGAAACTTAAAAATTCTGCCGCCTTACTATCCAGAAAACTTATTTTGACAGCATCGAGATATGGTAATTTTTTACCCTGTACATCCTGCTGGAAATAGGTTGGGTTTTTTAGCATGGTAAGCGCCAGGCCTTCTTCCCAGTCTTTAAACATAAAAGGCCCGGTACCACAGGGATGACGGCGAAAATCCTTACCATATTTCTCCACCACTTCATGCGGTACAATACTGCAATACTGCATACTTAAAATCCCTAGAATCGGGTTAAATGGCCTTGCCAGTTTTAATTGAAAAGTAGTATCGTCAATAGCCTTAAATGCTTCTATTGAATCAATCCTGTTATTAAATATCCATGCACCGCTGCTTGCTGTAGCCGGGTCGGTGATACGCTTTAAACTATACACCACATCGGCTGCCACCATCTTACGGCCTTTGCCATTGGCAAAGGCCTCATTGTCATGAAAAAAAACATCATTCCGCAGGTGAAAAGTATAAGTCGTTCCGCTACCATCCACATCCCAACGAAGTGCCAGCGATGGTACAAGGTTTAGCAAAGAATCGGTTTCTATAAGGGTGTTATACAATTGGTGTATAGCCCAGATAATGGATTGGTTTTTAGCAAAAGCAGGGTCAAGAGTGGCAATGCCGGTTTGCTCATTATAGCGAAAAGTCAATTTACTATCATCACCTTTTTGCTTACAAGACATGATTAGCAACAAAGCTGAAATGAGTAAATTAAAACGAGGTGTATTCATATCGAAACCGTAAGGTAATTTGTTTTGCAATAAAGTTTTTACAGTCTTAAAAATTGTCTGTTTATCAAACAATAGGAAAACAATAGGTTACTAATACTGTCCGGTGATTTGCTCCATAAATAAAATCGCATTACTTACCTAATTAACAATCTGTAAATTGAGCCAATGAAAATTTTTGTTACAGGAGGCTCCGGCTTTGTAGGATCTGCCACAATTGATTTTTTGCACAAACAAGGGTT
>JAYUTQ010000726.1:0-5082 GCA_043755055.1 Chitinophagaceae bacterium
ATTGGCTCTATGGTAACCTACATAATAGATTTAAAATCTAAACAACGCTCAGTCTTTTTTACCAAGCATGGTTAAATGACTTGGCCTGCCGGGTTAAACGGAATTTTAATTAATGAATTTTGAAGCATTGATGTGCTTAATACATTCAAATATCTAACTATGATGAAAATGGTAACATTTCATTATTCCGAAATGAATTTCAATTATTTTTTTTCGTTTTAGCCCATTTTCTTATTTGGTTATGGAAATTTTAAACAGCTTAGCTCTGATACACAGTAATTATTAACACGGTTCCTTATTTTCTTTCTTAACTTTAAAAATTCAAGTTTTAACCAAAACACTCATTATGAAGTACTATTTCTACACTTTTTTATTGCTTATCACTGTTAATGCACAAGCGCAAATCTATTCTGCCACTACAGAAACCGGAAGCCGTTTTAACACCAACGACTCAATGGTTGTTACGTTAGACGATTGTCTTTTAACAGTACCAACAGCAGGCAACTCTTATTCTATAACGATTAGCAGTTTTACACTTGGCATCAGGCGGTTAGCCTCTGCACCTACTATTGATGTCGCTCCGTATTTTGCTAATGTTAATGTAAAGACTAACACGTTTGCTTTCGACAGTATTACCCGTGTTACATTACCAGTTAATGGCGCCACGTCTGTAACGCAGTTAGTAACCACTACTCCTCCTGCACCTCTTACCAAAGAGATTTTCGACACTACCAGCAGTGCAACCCCAACCAACATTCGCCGTTTTTTTCTTGGTGCAAGGTTAATGGGAATCAATTTTAATAATGCCAATACAGGTTTAAGGATAGTGAATGCACCCGCCATTGGTGCATCAGACACAATCTTTGCACAAATTAGTTTGAAAGTAACACCTAATACTTTTGGCTTCTTTTTTTTCGGAGGCACTTCACCCGATAATTTTTATACCACAGTAACAGGCTCTTTAAACGATCTCGGCGTTACACCAATAAAGCTGGTGTTGTTTAAAGCCATTACCATAAAAGATAAAGTAGAAATTAACTGGGCTACCGAAAATGAGCTTAATAGTTCCCGTTTTGAACTGGAAGAGAGCAAAGACGGCATTCAATTTTACAGAATAGGCAGCCACGCAGCGGCAGGCAATTCTGTTTCAAGAATCAACTACAGTTTTACAACAGATCGAAAAACAGCCGGCGTTTATTTTTATAGGCTAAAAGCTATTGATAAAGACGGCACTTTTACCTTCTCGGGGATAGAAAGAGTGTCTTTTAGTGGTAAATCAAGCGACCTGATTGTATATGGCAATCCTGTGAAAAACAACCTGCAGTTTAATTATATAGCAAATGCAGGCATGTACAGTTTCCGTATGACATCGATTTTGGGAAACCAGTTTGTAACCGGCACTTTTGGGGCAAATGAAATGACCAATGTAGATATTTCAAGTCTGGCAGCGGGTACGTATATACTAGAGGTATTTGATAAAGCAACCGGCAAACAGGTAGCTACTAAGAAGATAAGTAAATTTTAATAGGGTTAGGTAAATGTAAAAAGGGCTCTTACAGGGAGCCCTTTTTTTTGTGCGATACTTGTAGTTACAAACAAAAAAATAACCGGTAAAAACCCTTTTTTCGTTTATCTGTTGCCAACACTTATTTTTACAGCCCCACATTGCACACGTCATTACCAGTTTACTAAACATTAATGCCCTATGCCACAATATCCTAACAGGCAATTTTTGCAATTCGAAACGCCTATTAAAGAGTTGTACGAACAAATAGAGACGACAAAAAAAATGGCTGAAAAAAGCCATAGGGTTGATTATACTCAGATACTACAGCAACTGGAACTCAATATTCTTGATAAACGGAAAGAAATAACAGAACAGCTTACAAGCTGGCAAAAAGTACAGCTTAGCCGCCACCCCGACAGGCCATATACTCTAAAGTACATTGATAAAATGTGTACCGATTTTGTAGAACTACACGGCGACCGAAATGTAAAAGATGATGCGGCTATGGTTGGCGGTTTTGCAAAGCTAGGTGGTGAAACAGTGATGATATTAGGCCAGCAAAAAGGCATCAATACTAAAATGCGGCAGTTGCGCAATTTTGGTATGGCTAACCCCGAGGGCTATCGCAAGGCCCTGCGGCTAATGCGGCTGGCCGAAAAATTTGACAAGCCTATCATTACCCTAATAGATACACCCGGTGCTTACCCGGGCATGGAGGCAGAAGAACGTGGGCAAGGCGAAGCCATTGCCAGAAATATTTATGAAATGATGCGGCTAAAGGTGCCTGTAATATGTGTAATTATTGGCGAAGGGGCAAGCGGCGGTGCATTAGGCATTGGTGTAGGTGATAGGGTACTAATGCTGCAAAACAGTTGGTACACTGTAATATCTCCTGAAAACTGTAGCTCCATATTGTGGCGCAGCTGGGATATGAAGGAAAAAGCCGCCGAAGAGTTAAAATTGACACCGGAAAAAATGTTGGGCTTTGGTTTGGTAGATGGTATTGTACCCGAGCCACTTGGCGGTGCTCATTGGGATTACGATGAAGCAGGTAAAAACCTAAAAACCGTTTTAATTCCATTAATAAAAGAGTTGCAACAAATACCGGCAGAAGAAAGGATAAAGCAACGCATAGAAAAATTTAGTAAGATGGGCCACTGGGATGAAGTAGAGGGATAAGGTTTAAGGTTCAAGGTTTAGGGTTCAGGGTTCAAGGTTCAGGGTTTAAGGTGCACAAAGCTGGGTTCAGGACTTGACCAAAATCATAAATCATACATCACAATTCATAAATCAAAAGATGGTTAGTTTATCAGGCGTGGGCGTAGCATTAATTACGCCGTTTAAAGCAGATTTTAGTGTGGATTTTCCGGCTCTGGAAAGGGTAATAGATTATGTAATGAATGGTAAGATAAATTATCTGGTAACCCTTGGTACCACTGGCGAAACTGCTACCCTTACTGAAACTGAAAAAATTGAAATTCTAAACTTTACTTACGATAAGGTGAACGGTCGTATCCCTGTAGTGGTGGGCATTGGCGGTAATAATACTGTCGAAGTAATACATGCTATTAAAAGCTGGCCGCTGGAAAAAGCTGCTGCTATTTTAAGCGTTAGCCCATACTATAACAAACCATCGCAGGAAGGTATTTACCAGCACTACGCTGCCATTGCCAAAAGCACTGAAAAAAATATTATTCTTTACAACGTACCGGGTCGTACCAATAGCAATATTAGTGCAGCCACAACTATAAGGCTGGCAAACGATTTCTCCAATATTATTGGCACTAAAGAAGCTAGTGGCAATATAATACAATGTATGCATTTGGTTAAAAACCGCCCCAAGGGCTTTCTGCTTATTAGCGGCGACGACCACGTAACCCTGCCATTAATAGCCTGTGGGTTTGATGGCGTTATCAGCGTAGCCGCAAACTGTTTTGCCACCGAATTTTGTATGCTGGTGCAACGGGCCCTTGATGGTAATTGGGAAAAAGCCCGTGAATTACAAAGCAAATTATTGGTAGGGATGGATTTACTTTTTGCCGAAAATAACCCAGCCGGTGTAAAAGCTTTTATGGCAGAAATGAACCTGATAGAAAATGTACTTCGCCTGCCATTGGTGCCATTAAGTGTAGGCTTGCATGAAGAAGTGAAGGCTTTTATGGGGTAAAATTTGACTGATGATAACCGCTTTTAAAAATCCAGTCTTTGCGAGGGTTCTTGCCCGAAGCAATCTCCAGAATTCCGGAATTTGTAAGTTTATGTATTCTTTCTAAATATACCTGAAGATTGCTTCGACCCGGCAAGAACCGAGCCTCGCAAAGTCTAGATGATTTTGGTAGCTGTGGCCATTGAGGACACCCACCACGGCGGCTGTTTTTACCATTTTCCTATAAAAAAGATTACATGCCCTTGAAACGATTCCTGCTTTTCATATTACTTACCTATTCAGTAAGTGCATTTGCACAGCTTAAAGTAACCATCATCGTAAACCAACGCCCTGCATTCGCCGGCACCGAACCTATGTTTATTGCAGGCAATTTCAATAGCTGGAATCCGGCTGATAACACCTACAAATTTCAACAGCAGCCCGGTGGCGAATGGCAATCTATTATTAGTACAAAACCTGATTATACCCTGCAGTTTAAATTTACCCGTGGCAGTTGGGAAAAGGTAGAATGTGATAACAAGGGTAATGGTATAGAGAATCATAGCATCACCATTACAGCCGATACCACCCTTCATTTTACCATTGCCGATTGGCAGGATGCCCACCAAACCCAGTTAAAAAAACATACAGCATCGCCTCAGGTTAAGGTAATGGATTCGGCTTTTTACCTAAAAGCTTTGGGCAGAGATAGAAGGATTTGGATTTACCTGCCAAAAGATTATGCCACCGGCAATAAACGCTATCCGGTACTGTACATGCACGATGGTCAAAACCTTTTCGATGCATTTACATCTGGTTACGGCGAATGGGGTGTGGATGAATTACTGGATGCTTATTTCGAAAAAACCAAACAAAGCTGCATAGTAATAGGTATAGACAACGGCACAAAAAGGATGCTCGAATACAATCCTTACAGTAGTCAAAGGTTTGGTAATGGCGAAGGGAAATTATACGTACAAAGTATAGTAGAAACGCTGAAACCATTTGTGGATAAGCGTTACCGAACATTGAAAAATGCAGCCAATACATGGATTGCCGGCAGCAGCATGGGTGGTATCATCAGCCAGTGGGCTGTAATGGCATACCCCAAAACTTTTGGTAAAGCTGGTATTTTTTCACCCGCATTTTGGGTGGCTCCTCAGTTTAAAACGGATGTAACCCAAAAGATGAAAGGATACAATGGCGAATTGTATTATTACTGTGGTCAAAAAGAAGATAAAACGATGGAGCCTGAAATGGATTCGGTAATGGCCAAAGTAAAACTGGTTTCGAAAGCTACATTGATACGGTCTGTATCCACCGAAGGCAAACACAACGAGCAGCAATGGAACAAGGTATTTCCCGAATTTTTAAAAATGGTTTTTGAATAAAATTTCATTCAAAACAACGTAATAAAAAGAGCCGCAAT
>JAYUTQ010000727.1:0-5058 GCA_043755055.1 Chitinophagaceae bacterium
CCTGCTACTACATTTGCACACTTAGATGCTACAACTGTATTAGATCGTAAGATTGCCGATTTGGGAATTTATCCTGCGGTGAGTCCGTTGGAATCTACATCAAGAATCTTAACACCTGCAATTGTTGGTGATTTGCATTATGCTTGTGCTAACAGGGTGAAATTAATTTTGCAGCGTTACAAAGAGTTACAGGATATTATTGCCATTCTTGGTATGGATGAGTTGAGTGAAGAAGATAAACAAACCGTTTATCGTGCAAGAAAAGTACAGCGTTTCCTTTCGCAACCATTTCATGTGGCAGAAGCATTTACGGGATTAAAAGGTGTGTTCGTAAGTATTGAAGATACCATTCGTGGTTTCAATATGATTATGGATGGCGAAGTAGATGAATATCCTGAAGCGGCCTTTAACCTGGTAGGTACTTTGGAAGATGCCATGGAGAAGGGTAAGAAAATGATGGAAGCGGCGAAATAAAGAGATTTTAGTATTGAGATATTAGTACAAAGACAAACCCATGCATAACTATAGGGAACTAAAGATTTGGCAGCGGTCAATGGATTTGTGCGAAAAAGTTTACATAGCCACTGCCAATTTTCCTAAAGAAGAGCGGTATGGACTAACATCTCAGATAAAGGACTGTGCTACATCTATACCTAGTAACATTGCATAAGGAGCCGGAAGGAATACAAATAAACAATTTCGTCATTTTCTCGAATTTTCAATGGGCTCTGATAACGAATTGGAAACAAGACTTGAGTTAGCAAGACGATTTAAGTACATAGATGATACAAGCGCATACGGATTAATAGATGAGGCACTCCAAATATTTAAAATGATTTTGTCTTTCTATAATTCTTTGCCAGGTGAATAACTCTAATAGGCAAAAAAATGACTTGGTTTTGTCTTTGTACTTTGTACTAAATACTAAAAATCTAATAAGATGAATCTTGAAATATTAACCCCCGAAAAAAAGCTTTACAGCGGCGATGTGTACGGCGTTCAGTTGCCTGGCATTAGTGGGTTGTTCGAAATTTTGGACAAACACGCCCCGATGGTAAGTGCTTTGGGTAAGGGTACCATTAAAGTACTGACTGACAAAACAAATACTATTAGCTACACCATTACAAGTGGTTTTATTGAAGTGCTGAATAACAAAGTAAGTGTTTTGGTAGAAGGTGCTTTAGAAGTAGAATAATCAGTTTTTTTATTGATAATAATTTTAGACCCACTGCTTAGGCTGTGGGTCTTTTTATTGAAACATACGGAATGTGCCGATATATGTTTTGTAGCAAAAAAGAATACAATTGGTCTTGATACATTTCCCAATCAAAACCGCCTTGCGACCACTACGCTGTTTTTAAAACTTTTCTTCTGCCCTTTCAGGTTAAATATTTCGGTATACACTACATAAATACCAATGGGCACTTTGCCCAGCTTATCGTTCAGTCCATCCCACCTAAAACTGCCTTTGGCGGCACAGGTAGTATTTCTTTGCAGAATGCGTACGGCCCTTCCGGCGCCATCATAAATGGTAATATTGGCCACATAGCCCGGCTCGGGGAAATTGAAATTGATCAGTGCAAAATCATCAAAGCCATCATTATCAGGGCTAAAAATTTCAGGGGTTATTTTAATATCGCCTTGCGGTTGCAGGTCGGCACGATACTGGCTGTTTTGGTAAGTGGGTGTACCATAACCTACTGTAGATGCCGCACTTGTCCAGTTGTTAGGGTCGTTAGTGGGCTTGCTAAAGTCTATCCGTTCCAGCGAAATGCCTTCTTCATTATCTATCAGCGCAAAATGCCATTTGGAATCGTATTTCAGTTCATCAATAATAAGGCCTGCATTGTTTAACAGCACTACATTTCCCTTATCGTCCGGGTAGCTTGGCATGGATGAAATTTCGGTAAAGGCGTCGCCATTTTTTGCCAGATAGCCATTTTTAATAATCGAAGCATCCTCTGTAGCCACCATGTATTCGCCGGGAAACAAGAGGTAACTATCTGCACTCAAATTTCTTAAAGAACCAATAACGCCACCACTGCTGCGGTTAGCCAATATCATATTTTTAAGGTCAATGATTTTACTACTGCGATTATACAATTCCACAAAATCTACACCATTGGGCTTTGGGTTAAAAAGCAGCTCGTTTACCACCACATCCAAACTATCTGCCTGTGATGCCAAACCTATTTTGCAGTTATTGAAATTAGTCATTGGGTTACCAGCACAATCTGTAAGATTGCTGGCAGTAATGGTATAGGTTTTATTTACCACCAAAGCAGTAGCTACCCGCAAGCTAACCCTGTTAAAAACCGGCGCAACAGCCACCGCTGCTGCCGGAATATTAATACCATCACTAATGCTATAGTTCGCTACCGTGGCGCCTTTCAGGCTGTCCAGGGGCTCATCAAATACCAACGTAATATTGAAAGCATCTGCAGCAAAACCACGCATTAATCTTGGGCCGGTTACATCTTTATTGGCACCGTTTACCGAGTTTATTTTCCCCGGTGTACCACCTTTGGCATCGGTACTTGCCCTCCAGTTACTACCTCCGCTACAAGGGTTTTTAATGTCTGTCATTTCCAGCGTCCAGCCGCCATCTCTTTTTACCGCATTTTGGTACCAGTTAATGCTGTATTCTACGGCATGTATGGTACGGCTATTGGGTGCTCTCAAAAAAATTTGTTCGCCATTATTATCCAGCGAAGGAAAGGATGTAACACTGATAGTACTTCCAAAAACTGCAAGGCCTGTAACTGCCGAAGCTGTGCAAATAACCACGCAACTATCGGGCATTAAATTAAAAGCAGGCATTGGTCCGCTGATGCCGCTTGCATCGCCAATACGCCATCCGTTAAGGTTAATGGTAGCCGCAGTGGTATTGCGTATTTCTATCCATTCGCTATTGGGCAGGCCTACTTGTGGCGTTGGGTCGGCCATTATTTCATCTATTACGATGTCGTAACGGTTTTGGGCCATTACCGGCATAAAAGATAACGAAACAATAAACAACAGTAGGTATTTAAAAAGCAGTTTCATGGTTTGTTTGTAGCTGCCAATGTAGGAGAATAAAATCAATTTTTGAGCAGAGGAGCCCAATTTCACAAGTCAGCATGCATTGTAGCCTTTAAAAAATATAAGTGGATTTTGGTTTACACTTCTAAAATGCGGCTTTATTTATGTAAGAAAAGTTATAAAAAACAAGGGTGAAAAATTAATCTGCAATACTTTTTAAGCACCCTTACATTTGCACAATTTATCTATCGGCAAGCAATCGAAAACGTGCCGCTGATAAAGGTCTTTTCCATCTTTTAAAGCAATAAAAAAATGCCCAAAGACAATTCTATTACCTCTGTTCTGATTATAGGCAGCGGCCCCATCGTTATAGGACAAGCCTGCGAATTTGACTATAGCGGCACACAGGCTGCCCGCAGTTTATCCGAAGAAGGGATTAAAGTAATCCTGATTAATAGCAACCCTGCCACCATTATGACCGACCCCATGATGGCTGACAGGGTTTATTTATTGCCACTTACCGTGGAAAGTATTGAGCAAATTTTGGAAGAAAACCAAATAGACGCCGTACTGCCTACCATGGGTGGACAAACCGCACTAAACCTTGCCAAAGAAGCCGAAGAACTCGGCATTTGGGAAAAATACAATTGCCGCCTTATTGGTGTGGATATTAAAGCCATAGAAAAAGCCGAAGACCGTGAAAAATTTCGGCAGTGGATGATACAACTTGGCGTACAGGTGGCTCCGGCACGTACAGCCAACAGCTTTTTAGAAGGAAAAGAATTTGCACAGGAAATAGGATTTCCGCTGGTAATACGCCCATCATTTACCTTAGGCGGCGGCGGTGCCGGATTTGTACATGATAAAACTGAACTGGATGAAGCCCTTAACCGTGGACTTACCGCTTCGCCAATACATGAGGTTTTGGTGGAGAAAGCAGTAATAGGCTGGAAGGAATTTGAACTTGAATTACTTCGGGATGCGGCCGACAATGTGGCCATTATTTGTACCGTGGAAAACTTTGACCCCATGGGCGTACATACCGGCGACAGTATAACCGTAGCACCAGCTATGACGCTGAGCGACACTGCTTTTCAGCTGATGCGGAATACGGCTATTATGATTATGAGGGATTTGGGCAATTTTTCCGGCGGCTGTAATGTGCAGTTTGCAATCAACCCCGAAACAGAGGAACTGATAGCAGTAGAAATTAATCCAAGGGTAAGCCGTTCATCGGCACTAGCCAGTAAGGCGACGGGTTATCCCATTGCAAAGGTTGCTGCCAAACTTGCCATTGGTTACAATCTCGACGAATTAAAGAACCAGATCACCCAAACTACTTCGGCCTATTTTGAGCCTGCATTGGATTATGTAATTGTAAAAATGCCCAGGTGGAACTTTGATAAATTTAAAGGTGCCAACGACACACTTGGCCTGCAAATGAAAAGCGTAGGCGAGGTGATGAGCATTGGCCGCAGCTTTACCGAGGCGATACAAAAAGCATGTCAGAGTTTAGAGAATGAAGCTGTGGGTTTGGGTTATTACGGTAAAAGCCTGATGCATAGCGAAGAGCTGATTCAATATATTAAAACACCAAAATGGGATCGGATTTTCCGCATTAAAGATGCTTTGATGCAAGGCGTAAGTATCAAAACCATTTGCGAAGCCACAAGAATAGACCGCTGGTTTATTTACCAAATACGGGAAATAGCCAGGATAGAGCAGGAAATTATGAAATACAACGGCGATACGCTGTCAGACGAATTACTGACCAAAGCTAAACGCAATGGCTTTAGCGATGAGCAGATTTGCCGCATTTTAAAAGATGGCACGTTAGAAGACGAAATTTACGAACGCCGTAAGAAGATGGGATTAACAAGGGTATTTAAAATGGTAGATACCTGTAGTGCAGAGTTTGAGGCCAAAACGCCGTATTTCTATAGTACTTTTGAGAATCCATCTTTGTAAAAAGAAACTTATGCAAACACTGATTTTAAAATCGAACAATAAAAAAGCACTTAATGCCATAAAAATTTT
>JAYUTQ010000728.1:0-2300 GCA_043755055.1 Chitinophagaceae bacterium
AACCCTTTACACATCAGGGTTTCACCAAAACCAGAATTCGTACTTTGGTTCGCTTTCTTATAAGGCAAAACAAACCAACGCATTTGTAAACCTGCAATATGAACTCACAAAAAACGAAAACCACACTTTAAAAACCGGCATCAGTTTTAAGAGCCTGAACCTGCAGGAAACCATTGCTTTTACCGACAATTTTATCAACAGGAATTATGATGACAAATATCTGCGGCAGGAAAAGATACCCGGCGTTTTTGCAGAAAACACCATGACATTTTTTAAGGGAAAAATCACCTGGATAGTTGGCCTAAGGGCAGATCATCACAACCAGTTTGGCTGGTATGCTACTCCGAGAACATTATTAAAATACGACCCCACATCCAGGCTTACCATACGTGCCAATATTGGTACCGGCTGGCGTACTGTAAACCTGTTTAGCGAAAATATAGGACTGCTGGCAAGCTCCAGAAATATCGTTTTTGCAGAAGCTTTATTACCCGAAAAAGCATTAAACATGGGTATCAACATTACCCAAAAATTTGAAAATGACAATATTTCCGGCCATGTAAGTATGGATTATTACCGCACCAATTTCCAAAACCAGATTTTTCCAGATTACGATGCCGACCCAACCAAAGCCATCATTAAAAACTTTACCGGTAAAAGTGTAAGTAACGGTTTTCAAACAGATTTTTTAATTAGGCTATACCAGCGTTATGAGTTTAAAGCCGGGTATAATTTTTTAGATGTGTATAGAAAAAATAACGGCGTTAAAGAAGCATTGCCTTTTAATCCAAGGCATAAAGTGCTCACCACATTTAGCTATAAACCACTAAGCAATGCTTTTCATGCCGATGTAAATATCCATTGGTTTGGCAGGCAGCGGTTGCCCAATACCCAATCTAACCCTCCGGCCTATCAGCGGCCCGATTATTCGAAAAATTATACCACTGTAAATACTCAATTTACCTACACATTTAAAGTGCTTGAAGTGTATGCAGGCTGCGAAAACATTTTCAACTTTAGGCAAAACCAGCCCATAATCAGCTGGCAAAACCCATTCAGTCCTTATTTCGATATTTCATCGGTATGGGGCCCAACCAGAGGCAGGGAATTGTATATGGGGATTCGTTGGAAACTGAAGTAGCATTTTAATTTTTATATTAAAAAGTATATTACGGTTACAGGTATTATTCAAAAAAGTGTTTGTACGCCGTGGGCAAATTTGGCTTCATGTTCCAGCAGCCATTGTTTTCGCCAAAGGCCTCCGGCATACCCGGTTAGCGATCCATCGCTGCCAATAACCCGATGGCATGGCACTACAATCGCAATATTATTCCGGCCATTGGCTGTGCCAGCGGCACGTATGCATTTGGCATCGCCCAATTGAACAGCTAACTGATTGTAATTGATGGTTTTACCAAAACCTATGGTTTGCAATTGTGCCCATACCCGCTGCTGAAAATCCGTTCCCGACTGGGCCATGGGGAATGTAAAATGTGTAAGTGTTCCCTTAAAATAAGCGGCTAATTGCGAAGCACATTCCTGTAAAAGTGGGGTGGAGAAATGGTTGTCAACAGCAGCTTCTGTATCATCCATAAAATGAATGGTGGTGATAGCTTCATCTGTCTGAATCAGTTTAATTGTTCCAACGGGTGAGGCAATAAAAGCCACTGTTTCGCTCATACCATTTTCCATTATTTCATTTTCCATTATCCATTAAAACCCTACCCAATCTTACAGCCATTGGTTACGCTTCTTTCGGGCTGTAACAAAACCACATCATTCTCCTGATTATAAACACCCAACACCAGGCATTCGCTTATAAAATTGGCTATTTGTTTGGGTGGAAAATTAACGACAGCTATTACCTGTTTTCCCAGTAAAGACTCCGCTTCGTACAAAGTAGTTATCTGTGCCGAGGAACGTTTAATGCCCAATTCGCCAAAATCAATGGTCAACTGCCAGGCGGGTTTTCTGGCTTTGGCAAATGGCTGAACATCGGTTACCGTTCCTACCCGCATGTCTATTTTTTCAAAATCGGCCCAGGTTATTTCCATGTCGTTTTATTTTATTGTTGTCCGACTAATCCATTATAATCCACTAGCAGCCTCACCCCAACCCCTCTCCTCTCGGAGAGGGGCAAAACCCCACCTGGATTGGGTTTCATCAAAATTTTAGACTTTAGTAGAAAAATACTGATTTCATATTATTAATTCAGCTGCGGATCTACCGGCACTGTATTGGATTTGTCAAAAACGGTAATCTCATTGTACAGCGTATCTCTTTCTACAGCAACCCTTTTG
>JAYUTQ010000729.1:0-5048 GCA_043755055.1 Chitinophagaceae bacterium
GGTGCTGCAAACCAAGCCTGCACAGGTTACGCTTGTGCCAGATGTACTGGGACAACTAACAAGTAATCATGGCTGGGATACCATTGCCCACAAAGATTATTTAACCGAAATAATTGCCATCTTTAAAGCAGCCGGTATCCGCACCAGCATTTTTGTGGACCCCAACATAGCCATGGTGGAAGGCGCTGCCGCCACAGGAACAGACAGGATAGAACTATACACAGAATCGTATGCACACCAGTACGCAATTGGCAGTAGGGAGTTGGCAGTTGGCAGTTATGTTGCAGCGGCAAACATGGCTACAGAATTGGGTCTTGGTATTAATGCCGGCCACGATTTGGATTTGCAAAACCTGAAATTTTTTAGCCAGCAAATTCCCTTGCTCGATGAAGTTTCCATTGGCCACGCCCTTATTTGCGATGCCCTTTATCTGGGGCTTGAAAACACAGTGCAGATGTACAAAAGGCAGTTGATGTGATGCAAGTATTTAGTACAAAGTATTTAGTATATAGACCGAAATCATTTTGATTCATATTTGGCCTTCTTCTTAATTTGCCTCCTCAAAAATTGCATCATCCAATAGTTTTTCCGGCAGCTGTTTATCGGTTACCTGTCGCTTTTGTAGCTGGTTCATTTGCTCGGCCTGGCTTATTAAATTTCCTTTTCCAGAAGTGAGTTTTTTACGGGCATCGGTAAAGGCAGTACTTGCCTGTTCTATGTTTTTCCCCACCCTGTCGAACACTTCTACAAAGCCCACCAACTTATCATACATTTTTGCGGCCCGGTCGGCTATGTCTTCGGCATTTTTATTTACCGCATCTTTTTGCCACATGTTGTGTACCAGTTTTAATGCAGCTATCAGGTTGGTTGGGCTTAGTAAAAAAATGCGTTTGTCATAAGCGTATTTCCACAGGTCAGGTTCAAACTGCATGGCCGAAATATAGGCACCTTCCAACGGCACAAACATCACCACAAAATCCAATGCATCTTTCTTTTGCTGGTATTGCTTGCTGCTCAATCCATCTATATGATTCTTTAAATGCCGCACCAATTGAGCCAATAATATTTGTTGTTCGTCCTTATCTGTACTGGCTACAAGCCGGTCGTAGCCTACTAATGTAACCTTGCTATCTATCACCATGTAGCGGCTGTCAGGATATTTCACCAGCACATCCGGACGGATATTACTGCCTTGTTCGTTTTTTTCGTTGTGTTGTAAAAAATATTCCCGGTCTTTGGTAAGGCCGCTGTATTCCAGAATACTTTCAAGAATCCATTCGCCCCAATCGCCTTGTTGTTTGGCTTGGCCTTTCAAAGCTTTGGTTAGGTTATCAGCTTGTTCACTTAACTGTTTTGTTTGGCCAATCATCTCTTTTACCTGGCCAAAAAGGGTATTGCGTTCAGCCGAGGCATTGGTATGTGTTTCGTTAAGTTTCAATTTTAAATCTGTAAGTTCTTGTTTAAGTGGCGCCAGTAAATGGGTAAATTCTGCGGCCTGAGTTTCTTTAAAAGATACCGTTTTGGCTTCCAACTGCTGACCGGCCAATAGTTCAAAGGTCTTCGCCATTTTTAATTCTATGTTTTGCAGGTTGGCTTCCTGTTCTGCAAAGCGTTGTGCCTGTGCCTCTTGTTCGGCTTTTAAGCGGTGTAGCGTATTTCCCTTTTCAATGGCCTCTTTGGCACTTATTTCCCATTTTGCTTTATAATCATTTAAACGGGCTGATACTTCATTTAATTGGTGATGCAGACTTTCTAACTGTTGTGTTGCAGTGGCTAAATGATTATTGAGTTTTTGATTTTCGTTTAGTCTTTCGTTAGCTAAACTATGTGCAGCGTCTTGGTTTTCCTGCAGCAAAGATGCTCTGGATTGGGTGGCTGCATATTCTGTGTTTACTTTATTTAAATCATCCTGCAAAGCAATAAAATTTGCCTTGGGTTCATGGTTTTTAAGAATAATTAATCTTGTAATTACAAGGGTAAGAATAATGGCAACTACAATAGATGCGATGAGTATGATGAGGAATTCGTTTGTCATTTTTTGTTGTGATTTTTGTAAAAGCAATATTCCATTTTTTAAAACGGCAAGGCAAGTGTTTTTATGCACGTTTCCACGATTCGGTACTGTTTTCCACCCCCTGCTTTTGCCTTCGGCAAAATCGGTCCCCCGCCGGCGGGGGATATTGATGCAGGCAGTCTTTGAAATTTGACAGTTTTGTTGGTAAAAAAAATCCTCACCATTTTCTTGATGAGGATTATTAAAATATTAGAGCACTCACTGCAAAAGAGGCCTCACCCCGTCCCTATCCTTGCGGAGGGAGGGCCATTACACCAATGCCAAATCCAGCACCTGCTGCATGGTTTTTACATAATGAAATTCCATGCCTTTTATAAACCGTGGATCTATTTCTTTTACATCTTTTTCGTTTTGCCAGCACATGATTATTTCTTTAAGTCCGCTGCGTTTAGCAGCCAGCACTTTTTCTTTAATACCACCTACAGGCAGCACTTGTCCACGCAGGGTTATTTCACCAGTCATGGCTAAATAGGGCTTTATTTTACGGCCGGTAAATGCACTGGTGAGTGCACTAAGCATGGTAATACCAGCACTTGGTCCGTCTTTGGGTGTGGCGCCTTCGGGTACATGTACGTGGATATTTTTCTTGCCAAATAACTCAGGATCCACGCCTATTTTTTTGGCGTTGCTTTTTAAATACGTCAGGGCTGTACTGGCACTCTCTTTCATCACCTGACCAAGGTTTCCGGTTAATTGCAGTTCGCCTTTGCCATCGCTTAGGGTGCTTTCAATAAACAAAATATCGCCGCCAACATACGTCCAGGCAAGGCCTACGGCTACGCCGGGCATGTTAGATGTTTTATAGAGATCGTTGCTATAACGGGGCAGGCCCAGTATTTTGGTAACATCATTCGTGGTTACAGTGGGCTTTACTTTTCCGTTAATTACATACTCTTTGGCCTCGTACCGCATCAGGCTTGCCAGTTGGCGGTCCAGCTCTCTTACGCCACTTTCACGGGTGTAGTTTTCTATCAGTTTTTCTAAAACGGTATCGGGTATTTTAATGTTTATTTTCTTTAAACCATGAGCTTCCTGTTGCTTGGGTACAAGGTGGCGTTTGGCTATTTCCACCTTTTCTTCTATTGCGTAACCACTCAGGTCTATAATCTCCAAACGGTCTCTCAATGCCGGCTGTATATTGTTTATATTATTAGCCGTTGCAATAAAAAGCACTTTGCTCAGATCGTATTCCAGCTCCAGATAATTATCGTAAAAAGTGCTGTTCTGTTCCGGATCTAACACCTCCAACAAAGCACTCGATGGGTCTGTGCGATGGTCGCTGCCTACCTTATCTATTTCATCCAAAATCATAACCGGGTTACTGGTTTTTGCTTTGCGGATACTTTGGATAATGCGGCCGGGCATCGCACCAATATAAGTTTTGCGATGGCCACGTATTTCACTTTCGTCATGCAATCCGCCGAGACTTTGGCGAACATATTTACGGCCAATAGCTGCTGCAATACTTCTACCCAAAGATGTTTTACCAATACCCGGAGGGCCTACAAAACACAAAATAGGGCTTTTCATATCTCCTTTCAACTTAAGTACGGCCAGGTATTCCAGTATGCGTTCCTTAATTTTTTGCATACCATAATGATCTGCATCCAATACTTTTTTGGCTTTTTTAAGATCGTAACTATCTTCTGTGGTTTCATTCCACGGTAAATCGAGGAGCAAATCCAAATGATTATACACCACGCTATAATCCGGTGTGCTTGGGTGCATTCTTTCCAGCTTTTCTACGCCTTGCTTAAACATGGCTTTTGCTGCGTCGGGCCAGTTTTTGGTTTCAGCCCTTTTTTGCATTTGCTTAATTTCGGCTACGTTATCGCTGCCGAGTTCTTCCTTAATGCTTTTTAGCTGCTGTTGCAAAAAGTATTCTTTTTGCTGTTTATCTATTTCTGTGCGGGTTTTATTAGTAACCTGATTTTTGAGTTCGGCAAACTGCAATTCTCTTTCCAGCAAAATCAACAGCTCTTCTGCACGTTTGCGAATGTCCTGTGTTTCAAGCAGGGCCTGCTTTTCTTTGAGTTCGCAATTAAGATTCCCACTTACAAAATGGATGAGAAAAGAAGCGTTCTCAATATTTTTTAAGATGATGGAGGCTTCGCTTGGAATGTTTGGCGAAAGCTGGATAATTTGGGCAGCAAGCTCTTTTATGTTGCTTACATGGGCTTCAAATTCCTGATCCTTCGGCATTTCATCTTCGGGCCGGTAAGCGATGCTGGCTTTAAAAAAAGGGTCTTCACTGGTAATACCAAGCAACTCAAATTTGCGTTTACCCTGTATAATGATGGTGGTGCCGCCATCGGGCATTTTTATCAGCTTGATAATTTTTGCTACTGTACCCACATTTTCCAAATCGCCGATAGTGGGCTCTTCTACCGTACTTTCTTTTTGGGCAACCACGCCAACTAATTTATTATCAGTCTTGTAGGCTTCGTTTACAGCTTTAATACTTTTATCCCTACCAACAGTTATGGGTATTACTACGCCCGGAAACAGCACCGTATTTCTGAGTGGCAAAAGCGGCAATTCATCAGGGTAAACAAGGTCTTTATCGGCGTCCTCGCCTTCGTTTATGGGGATGATAGGCATGAAATCCATATCCTCATCGGGTCTTGTAAACATTGTATCTAAATTAAACTCCATTGAAAATCATTTTGGTAAAAAAAGCCGTGCCTGGGCACAGTGTAAATGAATGGACAATGATAATGCCATTCGTGTTATGATGGTCACATAGACATGCAAAAGCTTGTTGTGTGACGATGTGGCGGGTTAAAGATTCGTAATTGGGAATTAGGTGATTAGGGGGTTTGGTGCCGAACCAACCGCCAAAAAAACTGTTATTGAGATATGGCAAAAATGAAACAGAAGGCCGACTTGCCGGTTAAGACCTGCATAACCTGTAACCGGCCATTTACATGGCGAAAAAAATGGGAAAAAGTTTGGGAAAATGTAAAATATTGTA
>JAYUTQ010000730.1:0-5047 GCA_043755055.1 Chitinophagaceae bacterium
GATTTTAAACCCACGTTACAAAAACTTCGATCAAATAAAAATTAACAGTGAAGAAATATTTGAAATAGATAAACGGTTGGTACGTTGGCTTAGTTAAACGATACAAAAAATGGCAGCCTTGCCTGTGTAGTGCCAAACCATTTTTTAACGGTGGTTACCTGCTTTAAAATAGCTGCATTTTCTTCTCCAACAGTTAATTGTAAAATATCTGTTTTCGAAATTTTATCGTTGTCTTTTCTTAGAAATAATTTGTCGAAAAAGCTTTCTGTAACGGGCCACTCTTTTAATTGATAGTTTTTTATTTTAGCCATCCGGGCAGCACAATCTATGGCATCCTGCAGGTTTCCAAGTTTGTCTATCAGGTGTAGTTGTAATGCCTGCCTGCCGCTCCAAATACGGCCCTGGGCAAGGCTATCCACATCGGTCATCGCTATTTTACGGCCCTCGGATACCCGGGTTTTAAAAGTATAATACGTATTATCTACACTTGCTTGTGCCACTAGTTTTTCCTTGGGTGTCATGGGTCGGCTAATACTGCCGAAATCGGCCGATGGGCTTGTTTTTACACCATCGAAAGTAATGCCAAGTTTGTTGTTCAGCAGCCCTGCAGCATTGCCATAAATACTAAACACACCTATGCTGCCGGTGAGTGTGTTGGGCTGTGCAAAAATGGAATCTGCCGGGCTTGCAATATAGTAGCCACCGCTTGCAGCATAGTCGCCCATGCTTACAATAATGGGTTTTACTTTTTTTATCAGCCACACTTCACGCCAAATTACATCACTGGCCATGCTGCTGCCGCCACCACTGTTAATGCGTAATACCACTGCTTTAATGTTGTCATCAGTCCTTACTTTTCTAAGCAGGTTCATATAGGTATCGCCGCTAATTTCATCATCGCCGCCTTTGCCATCTACAATATCGCCTTCGGCAAAAATGAGTGCTATGGCAGCATCATTTTTAGTTGTGTTCCAATCGGTGGCTTTTATATAATCAGCTATACTCATAAACGGGATTTTTTCCGTTTTATCCAGTCCGGTTTTTGTTCGGATTTCTTCTTTTACTTCATCATCGTATTTTAAACCATCTATGAGTTTGTATTGTAAAGCATCGGCTGCAGTTTGTATGGTAAAATTATTGGCAAGGTTATGTAGCGTAGCCGTGTCTTTGCCTGATTTGTTAGCAGCAGCCGTTAAAAACAGTCCATACATTTCATTTAAAAAAGCCATGGATTGCAGCCGGTTTGCTGGTGTCATTTGTTTTTCTCGAAATGGTTCGGTAGCACTTTTAAACTGGCCGGCATAAAATATTTCCGGTTGTATTTCCAGTTTGTCCAGCAAGCCTTTAAAATAAGTGTATTGCATCAAAAAGCCATTCCAGTCAAGCGTTCCATGGGGTTGTAGGTAAAGCTTGTTTGCTACATTGGCTATATAATAAGCCTTTTGGTTTATGGTATTGGCGTATGCCATTACAAACTTTTTAGATAGTTTGAAATCCAGTAACGCATTGCGTAATTCTTCGCTTGTTGCAAAGCCATTTGGGTTGTCTGAGCACTTGATATATAAGCCTTTTACAGCATCATCATTTTTTGAATATTTAATGGCCCTTACCCAATCGTACAAACCATCTACAGCTGCTGTTTGCCCTTCGGGCAATGAAAAGCCAATCTCCTTTCTCTGTTCCATTAATGGTTTTGAAAGGTCGATAACCAATACGGTTTTATCCGCAACCAAAGGTTTTTCGGGTGTAGTGGCATTGCCTATAAACCAGCCAAAAATAAAAACCCCAATAACCGTAAAAACGACCAAAGCAAGTAGTGTTGCAAGAAATATTTTAAAGAAGGATCGCATTGGTTTTGCTTAGAGTTTTAGGCAATTGTTTTGAGCCCGGAGTTTTGATCTTTAATATGCAATAGCCAACAATGCCGTTTTATAAGCTCCATATAGTTGGGGTCAAAATCAGAGGAAATTAGTCTGTAAAAGGAACATCTTCATATACATCCTGTAGCTGTAGCTCAATGTTTACAGAATTGATCCAAAAGCTTTGTTCAATGCTTTTGTACTCGGTTAGCTGCCAGCTATTATCAGCATTCCGGATAAATTTTTCCACCATTATTTTTTCTGAATCTATAAGTAAATATTCCTGCAACGAATCAATATCACGATACAGTGTAAATTTTCCACCCTTGTCATAATCCCGGGTGGAGGATGATAAAATTTCTATAATCACTAATGGATTTGTGGCGGTATCAAAATGATCGTCAGTCGTTTCTACATCTCCGCATACGATGCTTATGTCGGGATATGTGTACAAACTGTTTTTAGGGATATGGACACGCAAATCGCTACCAAATGGGCGACAATTTTTGCCTTTTAATTTTTGCCCGGCACTTATAAAAACATTGGAAGCAATTACATTATGGGCCAAAGAAGCACCACTCATCGCAAAAATTTCGCCTTTGTAGTACTCATGTTTATCCAGTGCCTTCCGTTCAGCATCCAGATATTCGCTTGGGTCAATATATTTTAATGCAGGTGCGGCCATGCTCTTTTTATCGTAAATGTACTGTTTTTTGTATTCTGGTTTTGAAGCTGGTAATGCTAAAAGGCATCAGTGCAAAAATTGGATTGGCGTATTTTTCGCATAAACAAATAGCTTTTCCTCACATTTGCAACCCAATGAATACAGCCTACATACTTACTGGCGGCAATATGGGCCATCCATTGCAGCAACTAGCCGATGCAGCCTCGACTATTGGCAGCGAATGTGGAGCCATTGTATCCTGTTCATCCATTTACCAAACAGCGGCATGGGGTAACGAAGACCAACCCGACTTTCTTAACCAGGTGTTGTGTATAAATACTTTGGTAAACCCTTTTAAACTGCTGCGGAAGTTATTGGCTATCGAACAAAAAATGGGCCGTACAAGAAACCTTCAAAATGATCCACGAATTATAGACATCGACATTTTATTTTATAACGACCTTATCATCGATACGCCATCACTGCAATTACCGCACCCACGGCTGCATTTGCGGCAGTTTGTGCTGGTGCCCTTGGCCGAAATTGCGCCGCAATTGCTGCATCCCGTTTTGCACAAACCGATACAGCAATTATTGCAAGAATGCACCGATACTTTAAATGTGAAAAAGTTTTCCTTGTAATGCCTTGCCGATACCTGATTTTTGAATGCCGGACACCAACAGTCGTTTGAAAATTTACCGGGTACATTTTACATGAATTACCACTTTATAACCATAGAAGGAAACATTGGCGCAGGCAAAACCACACTGGCACATTTGCTCAGCAAGCAACTGAATGCACGGCTTGTGTTGGAAGAATTTGCCGATAATCCATTCCTCACCAAATTTTACCAAAACCCCGACCAGTATGCGTTTCCGGTGGAATTGTTTTTTATGGCAGAGCGATACAAGCAGTTAAAAGATCTGCTGCATACCAAGGATTTGTTCCAAAGTGTAACCGTTTCGGATTATCTTTTTACCAAGTGCTTATTGTTTGCCAAAGTAAATTTGTCTGAAGAGGAGTTCAGGCTGTACCAAAAGCTTTTTGATATTATCCATCAACAGGTTTTAAAGCCCGACTTACTAATTTACTTACATGCGCCTGTGCACAAATTGCAGCAAAATATCCGCAAAAGAAACCGTAGTTATGAGCAGGAAATTACTGACGAGTATCTTTTTAACATACAGGAAACCTACACCAATTATATAAAACAGCACAACATTACCACGCTGTTTATTGATGCTTCCAATGCAGATTTTTTAAGCAATCCCAATCAGGTAAAAACAATTTTGGAGGCTTTGGAACATGATTATGAGGTTGGTCAGCATTATCTAACGTTGCCGTAGTAATTGTTGGTCATCTAGTCATTGGTCATTAGTCAGTTCATGTTCAAATGACAAATGTAGATTGACTTATTTTCGCTGCTTTATCTTTACCGCATGAAGCAATTCAATGTTCCAATCGTTTATAGAAGTCCGCTTATTTCGGCCATTAAAAATTACAGAAAGGCACAGGATAAACTAAAAAAAGATTTTACCCCAACGCTGCTTGATTTTGGCCCCATACAAATTTACCTGGCCCGGCATTTTGGTTTTTGTTATGGTGTAGAAAATGCCATCGAAATAGCTTTTCGTTGTGTGGATGAGAACCCTGGCAAACGTATTTTTCTGCTTAGCGAAATGATTCACAATCCACAAGTAAATGCCGATTTGCTAAGTCGTGGTGTTGTTTTTTTGCAGGACACAAATGGCAACCAGATTATACCTTATGAATCGCTTACACCGGATGATGTGGTGATCATTCCGGCCTTTGGTACAACTATTGTAACAGAGGAAAAACTACGCAGCCTCGGCATAGAACCGGCAAAATATAATACCACCTGCCCCTTTGTAGAAAAGGTGTGGAACCGTGGTGAAGCCATTGGTAAAAAAGGCTACAGCATTGTAATACACGGCAAGCCAAAACACGAAGAAACAAGGGCTACATTTAGCCGTAGTGCCGCACATACGCCTACCGTAGTGGTTAACGATATGGCCGATACCATAGAACTTGGTAAATACATTACCGGCGAAAAACCAGCGGCTGATTTTTACACCCAATTTAAAGGCCACCACAGCGAAGGTTTTAATATTGAAACCGACTTGCAACAGTTTGGCGTCATTAACCAAACTACACAACTAGCCAACGATACACAGGCTATTGCCGATTATTTAAAGCAGCTGATCAAGACAAAAAATCAACTAACAGATGACAATATTGGCCAAAGTTTTGCCGATACCCGTGATACACTTTGCTATGCTACTTTAGAAAACCAAACAGCAGTACAAGGCCTGCTGGAAATCCCGGCAGAACTAGCCATTGTAGTTGGTGGATATAACAGTAGCAACACCAGCCATTTGGTAGAATTGTGCGAAGCAAAACTGCCCACATTTTATATAGACGGCGCCCATAAAATTTTGAGTGAAAAGCACATCAGCCATTGCAACTGGAGAACCAAAGAAGAAACCGTTTCTCAAAATTATTT
>JAYUTQ010000731.1:0-2290 GCA_043755055.1 Chitinophagaceae bacterium
GTTGGTATGGCAATATCGTGGCTTTAAAATAATCATTTACCAATCAATAGCGTATTTTTGAGTTTGTTTGGTTTATTATTATATACGTATAAAAAAACTAAATATGTACCCGGTATTAATAAATCTTATAGTCAGGTAAATAATATGGTAAGGAATGGAAAGGAATGTAAGCAGGTAAAATATAATTTTAGTAAAGGGGTTTTATTTAAATTGGTTACTTCTACCGGCAGCAAAAATAGGCACTCTTTATTAACAGCAGCCCTTAACGATTGCTTGCCAAATGAAAATTCGTAAGTCTTTTCTTGATGTAGCTGTTTAATAAGTCTGTTTCTTAGCTGCATCTTGTATCACCAGTAACATTTCTTTGCCTTTATTACCAACTGCAGCCTTTAAAATTTTTTCGTCTTGCTAAAGTAAAATCAGGATGGGGTTTCTTTGCGTTCAATACAACTTCGTTGCATTGCTGCGATGATAAATAAGGTATGGATGACCTAAGACCTTTTACAGTATTGAGTTCTTGAAAAAAATAACATGATGGCCAACCGTTCTTCAGATACATTATTTCAACTGATACAATCCCTCGAAAAGTCGGAAAAGAGGAATTTTAAGCTATATATAAAGCGGAGCTCTGCCAAGGAAGATTTAAAAATCATACAGCTTTTTGACGCCCTTGATAAATTGAGCGATTACGACGAAAAGCTTTTGCTTAAAAAAATGCCTTCTGTAGAAAAACCGCAATTAGCCAATTTAAAAACGCATCTCTACAAGCAATTGCTGGCAAGTCTTCGGCTTTTAAAAAGTACCGAAAGCATAGACCTTCAATTAAATGAACAACTGGACTATGCAAGAATATTGTACAACAAAGGCTTGCATCTGCAAAGTCTTAAAATTTTAGATAAGGCCAGAGAAATGGCGAGAAGCCACCATAAGTTTAATTTTATGGCACAGGTACTCAGCCTCGAAAAAAAGATTGAAGCACTGCATATAACAAGGAGTATAAAGGGCAAGTCGGAGCGGCTTTCAGAAGAAGCCCTTGAGGTGATCGATCATATTGGGATGGTAGCAAAGCTTAGTAACCTTGCGGTACAATTGTACAGCTGGTACATTCAAAATGGCCATGCAAGAAACGAAAAAGACGAGGCGGCTGTGAAGCTGTTTTTCAAACAAAATTTACCACCTAATGCAGACAGCCTTACTGGCTTTTATGAGCGGTTATACCTTTGCCAAAGCTATGTTTGGTATGCGTTTATACGGCAGGATTTTTTAATGTATTACCGCTATAGCCAAAAATGGGTAGATCTTTTTGATGAACAGCAAATAATGATTTCGGTAGAAACAGGGCACTTTATTAAAGGCATGCACAACCTGCTAAACGCCCATTTCGACTTAAGCAATTTCAATAAATTTGAAAATACGCTGGTCCGTTTTGAGCGTTTTGCCCTTAGTACACAAGCTAATAAACACGACAATTTTCGGATCCATACTTTTATTTACATTAATAGTGCCCGGATAAACCAACACCTGATGATGGGTAGTTTTAGCGATGGCCTTAAATTGGTGCAACCCATTGTTAATCAGCTAAATGAATATACTTTGTATGTAGATAATCACCGTATTTTAGTATTTAACTACAAGATAGCAAGCCTGTATTTTGGAGCCGGAGATTATGAAAGAAGCATAGATTATCTACAAAAAATAATTAACAGCCACGTGGATTTGCGTACCGATTTGCAATGCTATGCCAGACTAATGCATATGATGGCACATTACGAAATGGGTAACGATGATATTATGGAATACCTCACAAAATCGGTATATCGCTTTATGGCTAAAATGCAAAACCTGCGTGGGGTAGAAGAGGAGATGTTTAAATTTATCCGGCAGTCGTTTCATTTGTCGCCCAAAAAACTGAAGCCAGCTTTTGAAGTTTTTTTAACCACCTTAAAAAAGTTTGAGAAAAACCGCTTTGAATCCCGGGCCTTTGCTTACCTCGATGTTATAAGTTGGGTAGAAGGCAAAGTGTACGAAAAGCCAATGAGTACAGTGATAAAAGAAAAATATCTTAGTAGTAAGCGTAGATAAGCGAAATAAATTTCGTAATTACTATAATAATTGCTTAAAAAAATGTGGTTTTTTTAAGCAATTATAAAACCAACGCTCTTGTGATTTCGTAAATAGGTCGGTTTTCATAGAATATTGGATTAAGACGGGCCTGGATTTCTATCCGGGCTCTTTTTTTTGTTCCAAATTCTATAGTACTAAAACAGGTATTCCGGGTAGTTTTGGAAAA
>JAYUTQ010000732.1:0-5031 GCA_043755055.1 Chitinophagaceae bacterium
CTTTCTTCGCATTATTCCCCGGGTTTTACCCGGGGCTACTGTTGTTAAACCCTTTTCAGGGTTACAAGATTGGACTATTTAAAATGTCCATTTGGTATTTTTCGCTGTAAATCAATTGTTTAATCCCTCGGGGTAAGGCTTGTAATTGTAAATAAAACTACCCCGATATTCTCGGGGTGGCTACTGTTGTTTAACCCTTATCAGGGTTAAAAGGTTGGACTATTTCTCATGTCCTATTGGTATTATACTGCGTACTTCACTTACGTAAACAACCGCAAACTAAAAACCCCTCAACTACAAGCTGAGGGATTTTTAATTATTACAAACAACTTAATGTTGTTGTCAGGTTAGATTTTGAAGTGACTGAACGCTTTATTAGCTTCTGCCATACGGTGTGTATCTTCTTTCTTTTTGAAAGCTCCACCTTCACCTTTGCTTGCAGCTACTATTTCGTTGGCTAATTTGTCTGCCATGCTACGGCCATTTCTTTCACGGCTGAAACGTACCATCCATTTAATGCTCAAAGAAATTTTACGGTCGGCACGTACTTCAGAAGGAATCTGGAAAGTAGCACCACCAATACGGCGGCTACGAACCTCAACACCCGGAGTAATATTGTTCAAAGCTTTTTTCCAGATTTCATAACCATCTTCGCTGGTAATTTTTGAAACCTTGTCAACAGCATCGTAGAAAATAGTAAGAGCTACACTCTTTTTTCCCTGCCACATCAGGTTGTTTACAAAACGGGTTACCAGTTTGTCGTTAAACCTTGGATCTGGTGCTAAGGGTAATTTTTTGGCTTGTGCTTTCCTCATTGGAATGTTTGTTTATGATGGAGACGCATACGAGGCGTCTCTACGAAAGATTTGAATTATTTTTTCTTACCTGTTGCGGCTGGTGCTGCACCTGGCTTAGCTCTTTTTGTACCGTATTTAGAGCGGCTTTGTTTTCTGTCTTTTACACCGGCAGTATCAAGGCTACCACGAACAATGTGGTAACGAACGCCTGGTAAATCTTTTACACGACCACCACGTATCAAAACGATACTGTGCTCCTGCAGATTATGACCTTCTCCGGGAATGTATGCGATAACCTCAATTTTGTTGGTTAAACGAACTTTGGCAACTTTACGAAGTGCAGAGTTTGGCTTTTTAGGCGTAGTAGTATATACACGGGTACATACACCACGGCGTTGCGGACAAGCGTCCAATGCACGGCTCTTACTTTTAGCCTTTATTATTTCTCTACCCTTTCTTACCAATTGCTGTATAGTAGGCATTAAATCAATTTTTTAAAATGGACAGCAAAAGTAACTGCCTTGTGGGCAACTTCCAAAAAAATAACTAACAAATTTCAAAAGAAATGTGGATAATGGGGATTTGATTGGCTAATTATGGGGTATTGGTGATGGATTGATTGTGTTTAGGTCTTTTTTGCTCTTGTTATTGTTACCTACTTTTCTTGTTTTTAGCAAAAACAGGAATGAAAAATGAAAAAATCACCAACCATTACAACACCATTTTTAACCCATAATGACCAATTGTGGTATATAAAGCACAGCGGATTACAACGCCGAGTAAGCACCAGGCTAGCATTTTTTTAAGGGGTACATTAAAGCCTACACCTACTCCTATGCTAATGGGAGCACCTACAATAATGGTACCCAATAAGCCCAACCCAATTACGCCAAACCGATCCCAAATTCTGTACACAATACCGGTTTTGGGCTTTTCTGGTTTGGTGGTATCTTTTTTCTTGTAAACCAATTGTCGCAAATAATCGCCAAGGTAAGTGGCTACATATACACCGGCAATGCCACCTGCAACACTTGCTAAAAAGATATAAAGCGGTGGCATTTTAAAAGCAAAACCTGCTGGTATAGCTGCATAAATTTCGAAAGTTGCTAAACCTGCTACCGTAAAGAATTTATATAACATGAATGGTTTTAAAGTGGTAATGTGTTTGTTGGTGTTTTCAATTTACCTGATAATTTACTTGTAATATGTATAATTGGTTGCCAAAAAGGTATTTGGTTTGTTATTATAGCCATTCAATCTTATTGTTTCTATCGGATTTCCAATTCCATCAAATTTTTGATGCTTATACTTGTCTTCATCCCATTCTTTGTCTCGGCCTTTATATTCAACCCTCTTTTTTTGCAAATATCCCAATTTATCATATGTGGAAATAACTAAATAGTGACTTAAAACATCACCTGTATTTACTCCAAATGTTTTTACTTCATAAGATTCTTCTTTAAAATCTGTAGTTAAAGTGAATTCTATTTCTTCAATCTTTGTCTTTTTTCCACCTTTATCAAAGCCATAATTTATTTGAACGTAGTGAAATTCATCAAGCCATTTTATTTCCCCTATTTGTTCAAGTTTCCTTTCTCCATTTAAAAATTTGAATCCCGATTTATTGCCTTCTTTATCAAACTCATAGATAGAGTAATTATAAATTGGTATGATCTCTTTGGTAACATCATTAGGATATGGGATATAAGTTTTTATCGAGTCAATGTCGCCTTTCAAATTAAAAAAGTAAGTTCTTTTTGATTCGAACAAATCATGATTTACTAAAAGGTAAATTGAATCTTTAGACTCTACATTACTCCCGTAATATTTAAATATCGACATTGTTTTGACTTTCCCTTTTAAACTGTACTCTTCAATATCGGTATGTTTTTTGGGATGTTGAGCATTTGTACATGAAAAAATAAAGATAGTAATAATGAGGGAAAAGAAGTTTTTCATAGAGAGATAAAGGGTTTTCAATTATTCTTGAGTTGCTAGCTTTTGAAAAGGAGATTTTAAAATGTATATAAAGGATATTATCGAAAAGCCCACATTTCGGCAACGATTTTTCGAATAGCCAAAATGCGGGCTTGTTCAATCTTTGATATATTGATTCAACGATTGGTAACAAATCAGAAATCATACATCCTACATCACAAATCCTTAAACACCAACCATCCAACTAAATTCATCCGCTGCAGTTCCGTATTTAATAGCATCCAACCGGCGTTTTACTTCGGGGCATGTCTGCCATGTATTGGTGTCAAATTCCATGATAAAATCTTTGTAACGCAATTCTTTTATCTTAGAAATGGTGGCCGCAGTTCCGGTGCCAAATACTTCCTTTAGTTCTTCGGTTTTATAGGCTTCGGTTATTTCGTCGATGCTGATAGCTCTTTCTTCTACTTCCAGCCCCATTGCTTTTAAAAGCTCTATCACACTATCCCGGGTTACGCCGGCAAGTATAGTACCGCTGCTCAGGTCGGGGGTTACGGCT
This sequence comes from Chitinophagaceae bacterium, assembly GCA_043755055.1. Lineage (GTDB taxonomy): Bacteria > Bacteroidota > Bacteroidia > Chitinophagales > Chitinophagaceae > JAZKFT01. The sequence continues at coordinate 3,295 of JAYUTQ010000732.1, forward strand.
TTATTGCCAATAATAAAAAACACGTTCATCGTACCTATTTCCTGTACGTATTTATGCTCCATAGCGTCCATCCAAAGCACCTGATCGTAACCCAGTTTTTTTACAGCCGCGGTAGGGTACATACTTGCTCCATAATTACCGGCGCATTTTGCAAAACCTACGCCACCCGGTACTGCACGTACATAATGCTCTTCCACATAAATACGCATAGGTGCTACATAGTAAGGCCCGGTAGGGCTCAGCAAAATCATGAACTTATAAGATTCTGATGGTTTAACACCAATTATTTCGTCGGTGGCAAACATAAAAGGGCGGATGTACAGCGAATGTTCTGCTTTGTTGGGTATCCAATTGCTATCAAGGGTCACCAATTGTTTCATGCCTTCCATAAATATTTCTTCGGGTACGGTTGGCATCATCATTCTTTCAGCCGACTGATTAAAGCGGCGGAAATTATCATACGGACGAAAAATAGCTGAATCGCCTGCTTCATTTTTATAAGCCTTTACACCTTCAAAAATAGATTGCCCATAGTGCAAGGCTGCATTACTAGGCTCTATTACCAAAGGCTGATACGGTTTAATTTCTACATTTTTCCATTCACCATTTTCATAGTCTGCTTCCAGCATGTGATCGGTAAAATATTTTCCAAAAGGCAAATTTTCAAGGTTCAAATCATTGAGTTTACTTCTTTCTGCTCTTGTAACGGGAATATCCATAGTGGCAACCATAATTAGAATAATTTTGGACAAAGAAACGAAAAAAGCCCCGTCCATTTTTATAAACAAACACAGGAATGATGTATTTCGAAAACGTTCAATTGCCTTCGCCGGTTATTGCTGAGTTGTATAAACAATCTTTGGTTGTGTTGCAGGATTTTAAACCAATTAGCCCTAATAGTATTTCAGATGCTGAAACAGCCGTTGCCCCGGTTGCCATTGCCGCTGCTTCTGTAATGCCTTTTAAATACCTCGGCGGATACGAAAAGCAGATAACCATATTGCTTGCCGAACATTTTAACCCATATATAGGTGAAGATGATCTGGAGTTTTTAAGTAAAATGCTGGCAGCCTGTAAATTATCGCTGAGTGATGTTGCTATTATAAATGTGGTTACCAATCCACAGTCTAATCAGTTGTGGCAACTGATGCCGCCTAAAGTAATGCTGATGTTTGACGTTGATCCCGGAACGGTGGGTCTGCCATTTCGCCGCCCACATTTTGAAGTGCAGGCATGGAGTGGTGCTGTATTTATGAATGCACCTGAATTATCAACTTTCAGGTTAGGTAATGATGCGGATGTAAAAATGCTAAAGACCAAATTGTGGTTGTGTTTGCAAAAAATATTTTTAGGCAAATAAATAAGGTATACCGCCACAAGATTTTATATTTCTTTCAATTTTTCCTGCTATTTTCAGTTTTACATTTTTATTGTCCAATTGCATAGCCGCAGGCCGGCACAGATGCACATTTTTCTAATTTTATGATACTAATAGCAGATAGTGGTGCTACCAAAACCACATGGTGCCTTTTAGGAGGACCGAGAAAAAAAATGGTTCATACGCAGGGCATTAGTCCTTACTTTTTAAATACAGAACAGATTATAGCCTTATTACAAAAAGAACTATTGCCCAGGCTTAAAAATGCAGTAATAGACGAAGTGTTTTATTACGGAACCGGATGTAGCAACCCGGCAAATGTGGCCATTGTAAAGGCAGCACTTAAAAAAGCCATTCCT
>JAYUTQ010000733.1:0-2287 GCA_043755055.1 Chitinophagaceae bacterium
TTCAATAGAGATGAATGCCATTTTGCTACCAGCATCCAATTTTACATGGATGAACTTGTTGCCGGTCTTGTAATTTATCCAGTTTATTTTTTCTCCATTGGCATTGGGTACTGGCGTCATGTATTGGCCAAATATGGTCCAGAATTCCTGTTTTAATTGTGATGCCTGCCGCTTGGTGTACATGTTGCAATTTGTAATTATGTTTCTAAAAAATCCATGTCTTTACCAAAGGTTTCTTTAGTGTAGAGAACCGAAATAAAGCCGATGATTAATATGATGGTACCGGTGACCCAGGCGGCTGTAATGTAATCGCCAACAAAGGCATGTTTGCTTTGTAAAAAATTAAATAGTATTAAGATGAGTGGCAGAAAGCCCCGCACCAGATTGGGAATTGAGATTGCTGCTGTGGCCCTGAGGTTGGTGCCAAACTGCTCTGCACTCATGGTTATATAAAGTACAGAAATGCCAGAACCAAAGCCAAGCCCCATACAAATAAGGTACATGTAAAAAGCACTGCCACCACCTTTGTGGGCAAAAAATAAAACAAAAAAGAATGTCATGATGCCGTAGTATAGCAGCAAGGTTTTTTTGCGACTTTTAATGTAGTTGCTCATCAGGCCGGCGCCCATATCGCCAAAGGCAAGTGCTACATATTGCAGCATTAATGCCTTTGGCTGATCGAAACCGGTAATTGAAAACCGCCTCGCAAATTCGTCGGAAAAGCCAATGAGAATGCCGATTACAAACCATACCGGTAACCCAATTGTAATGGCTCGTAGATAGCGAAAAAAGCGTTCCCGGTTATTGATCAGCATCCAGAAACTGCCCATTTTTACATTCGCATTTTTTACAGAATCGTACATCTTGCTTTCAAGCACACTTACCCTTAAAAAGAGTAATGCAATACCCATACCGCCGCCTATGAAATAGCAAAGGCGCCAATCGTTGCTAATGTAATAAACAATATATGCGGTAATGGTACCCATTACGCCGCTTGTAGCTATGATAGCTGCACCGAGGCCACGTTTTTCTTTGGGCAGCATTTCGCTTGTTAGTGTAATGCTTGCTCCCAATTCGCCGGCAAGCCCAAGCCCGGCTATAAACCGCAGCCATGCGTATTGGTTAATATCAGTTACAAAGCCGTTGGCAATAGTAGCTATCGAGTAAAGTAAAATAGACCCAAATAGTACACTTCTCCTGCCTTTTTTATCACCCAAAATGCCCCATAAAATTCCGCCGATAGTAAGCCCAATCATTTGTATGCCTATGATTCTTTCTCCATAATATTTTAGATCTGCCTGTGCTACACCAAGATCTGTAAAGCTTTTAATACGTACAATGCTAAAGAGCAGCAAATCGTAAATATCTACAAAGAAACCTAGTGCCCCCACAATTACGGGAAGCGAAAAAAGGCCGTACTGTTTTTGTTGCATGGCGTAAAGATTGGGAGGCTGTTATGGCTGATTTTACTTTTGCGAACATACTGGAAACCAGTATATATACCATGCATTTTCCTCTCCGTTTTGAACAGTGGCAGCAGCGTTAGGGAGTGTAGCGAAAATCTTTTTTTAGCCTCGGCCCCTATCCCCTATAAGGGTATAAGAAAGGCCAAAAAAAATTGTAGCACAAGTGAGGAAGAAGCAACGCTTCGACAAAACTTGCGAACGAAGTTCTGCCCGGCCGCAGGCAACGCCCAAATAACATATTATTTCTTCATCAATCTTATCCAATGTCTTTTTATCTATCTGTTTTCCGGCAGGTTTTTTTGGTGTCGTATTTTTATTTAGCTGCCATGCAATGGTAAACCGGTAGTTCTTGGTTCGGGTGCTATTAAAACTTTCTAAGACAAAGTTGGTACCATAAGTATAGGTGCGAAGTTGTGAAGTACGGAAAGGATCGGCCACATTAAAACCCAACACAAGCCTGCGGTTGATGAATTTATGCTGTACGCCAAAGTTCATAGTAAGATTGCTGCGGCTGCGGCCCTGCGGGTCGGCAAAAGAGCTGAAACGGAAGTTGCCATCCATAGTAAACACATTGGTTAAAAGTACATTGTAATTAAGCGAAGTATAAAATGAACCCCCATCACGGTAGCGGTACAATTTCTTTTGCTGTTCGCCATATTGATTATAAGTATAGCCAGTACTTGCATTTAATCTAAAAGATTTTGAGAAAGTATAGCCGCCCCAAATGCTTGCTTCGTACTCCTGCCTGTTATCAATGTTTTGATAGGTTACAAAAGTTTTGCCATCGCCTTGCAGGGTACGTATGGTGTTAAAAATGTCTT
>JAYUTQ010000734.1:0-5025 GCA_043755055.1 Chitinophagaceae bacterium
GTAACAATTCGGGTACCAGAAAAAACTCAATTGTATTCATGGCTCCAATAATCAGGATTTGTGCCACAGAACAAAGCTTTGAATGAATGCGGCTTAGAATCCATGCTGCCATCATTATTTCTAAAATACCAATGGCCTTTGTAAAAAATTCAGCATGGGTGCTACCGAGGATGCCTGCTACAATTTGCTGATGGCGTGGTACAAGGTTTAAAACTTTACAAAATATTCCGTTTGCCAGCCATACTACAGCAATGAAATAAGTGAGGATTTTATGGGTTGTGATTTGCAATATTTGAATATCGTTTGGTTTCATTTTGTTTGGAGTTAATACTCTAAACAGGGTACTAAAAACTACCAATTCCCCATCTGTTCTTCTACAATTCTTTCCGGCCTTTCGGCGTCCTTAGTTTTCCATTCCTTGCAGTAGTTTACAAAAAAGTACAGCCAAATAGTGCGGCTTAGCTTCATTAAATAAGGCATCATTAAAATAAGAATCGCCACATTTACACCCAACCAAATAAACAGGCTGTTATCATTAATACTAACCCCGATAAGTACATAATAGGCTACAAAAGTGGCAACAGTTAGGGCAACAGTTAGGGCATAACTTACGTAGCCGGTGCCGTAATAAAAGCCCACTTCCAGCTCGTTGTACTGCCCACACAGAGGGCATTTTTTGTGCATATCCATGTTTTTGGTAACGCTTATTTTAAGCTTGTTTTTAAACATAGGGCCACGCCTGCATCTTGGGCACTTAAGGCCAAACATGCTTAGAAAGTAATTGGGTTTTCTATCGCTAAATTTTGATTTATCGGTGGCGGGCTGTTCAAACATAGTAGACATTATATTGTAAAAATACCTGCTTAAAAAAGAAACGTCATTTTTAAAAAAAATTGGCGTTTCTGTGGCAGTGTTTAGGCAACTATTTTTTCCATCATCATACTGCGGCTGCCTTTTACTAATAAATAATTGCCATTGCTTTGTTGTAATGCCCACCACGCTGCAGCCTGCACCGAATTTTCGAAATAGCGATAAGGATGTGAAATGTTTTTGAAATGCCCACCTACAAGCACCACCTCTTTCCAGTTATATCTTGCTATCTGTTTAATTAAGCTTTCATGTTCTTTCAGGCTTGTTTCGCCTAGTTCCATCATGGCACCAAGAAACAGCATTTTATTTTCTGCCTGCAGTTTTGCAAAGTTTTCAATAGCCACATTCATGCTGCTTGGGTTAGCATTATAGGCATCCAAAATAATTTGATTGCCGCCTTTTTCTACCAACTGACTACGGCTATTGCCAGGCGTATATGCTTCTAATGCTTCTTTTATTTTTTGTGCCGGAACATTAAAATATTTTCCTACGATTACTGCAGCAAGTACATTGTAAATATTATAGCTGCCCACCAGTGCTGTTGTAATATGCATTGGCTCTAAACCGCTGCTAATAGCCACTTTCATAAAAGGATCACTTTGTAGTACAGTGCCGGTCAGTCCGCCATTTTGCGTACCATACCAGTGTATTTCTTTCAAGCCCATGGCCATGGTATGGAAATATTCAAAATCATCACACACAAAAGCTACGCCACTGTTTGAACGTAAAAATTCGAATAATTCGCCTTTGCCTTTTTGTACACCCTCAATACCCCCAAAACCTTCAAGATGTGCTTTACCACAATTGGTAATAAGGCCATGTGTTGGCAAAGTATAACTGCAGTAGCTCTCTATTTCCTTTTGGTGGTTGGCTCCCATTTCTATTACAGCCATTTCTGCGTCTGGCTGTATTTTAAGTATGGTTAATGGCACACCTATATGATTGTTAAGGTTGCCGGTGGTAGTGTATGTTTTATAAGTTGTACTTAAAACCGCATGCAGCAATTCTTTAGTAGTGGTTTTTCCGTTACTGCCGGTAATGGCTATAAATGGAATATTTAATTGCTGCCGGTGATGCTTCGCCAGGTTTTGCAATGCGGTTAATACATCTTCGGTTAATAAAAATCTTTCGTCTGTAGCAAACGAAGGTTCGTCTATTACAGCGTATGCTGCACCTGAATCAAGTGCTTTTTGGGCAAAAAAATTGCCATTAAAACTTGGCCCTTTTAAGGCAAAGAAAACATCACCATGCTTAATATTTCTGGTATCTGTAGTAACGGATGGATGCTGTTTGTAGATATTGTATAGGGCTTCGGTGGAAATGAACATGCAAATGTTTTTTTGCAAATGTAACCTTGAGTGTTGTTATATAATCTATAGTATTTAACCTTTATAGGTGTAGTTCTTATCCACCTCCGTCCGGCAAGAACCGGCCACCTCCGTCAGTGGAGGATAATAATGGAAGCTGTCATTATTTTTAGCTTCTAACCTCAAATCCATACTGACAACAATATAACTCCAAAAACAAAAAACCATCCCTATTTAGGAATGGTTTTTTTGATAAGCGTATCTGGGATTAGATTATCTGCGTTGACGTTTGGTAGGGAAATAGTTACCATCTTTTCTTCCGTTACCTTCTGAGGCACCAAAGTATGTCATGGCACAACGGAAACCGATAGTGCTTGATGACTGATACTGTTGTGCAAAACGACGGTTGCCAGGGCTAAGCCAGTATGGCATATCTAACCAACTACCGCCTTTAATTACACGGCTGCTATCATTAATCATAGTGCTTACACCGTAACGGTATTCAGCACCGCTTAGGCTATCTCCATCTAAATAGTTTATAGCGTTGGCACGTTGGTAGTTTACACGGTTTTTCAATAAACTATCCGGCTCATTTTCATATTTAGGGCTATTAATAGCTACACCGTTAATTGAATCTTTGATGTATTCGCCTGCTGCATTTTTTACAAGGCGTTTAAAAACGTTACCACGAAAATAGTTGAAATCGTCACCCACCTCATAAGTTTGGGGACGGTAAACGTCGGCTACCCACTCGTTTACATTACCGCTCATATTGTACAGGCCAAATCCGTTAGGATAGTAGGCGTCTACTTTTGCAGTAATAGCGGCACGGTCATTTAATCCACCGGCCACACCCATCAGGTCACCCGTTCCGCGTTTAAAGTTAGCAAGCATTGCACCCTGCCATGCTCCACGGCGGTTATCCCTAAGGCCATTGTAATTATTGCTCCAGGCATACACCTGTTTGTTAGATATTAATTCTTCTCCACGTCCTTTCTCTTTTTTACGTGGCTGTGGGTTTAGGTTTATATACCCCAATGCTGCATATTCCCACTCTGCTTCTGTAGGCAGGCGGTATTCCGGTGAAAGGATGCCATCTTCGAAAGTTACCTGAGTACGTGGTGTTCCGTTGGGGTTGGTTAGTTTAGCACTTTTGCTTTTAGCTGCATTACCCGGAGGTGGTGTAATTAAGCCCAATAGGTAGGATTTGGTGCTGAAAGCTTCTTCGCCTTTACCATTCAAAGTCTTTAATTCAGTTTTGTTTATATAACCACCTTTTGAAAGTTCGAGTTCGTTTACCCGGTCGGTACGCCAGATGCAATAATCATGAGCCTGTAACCAGGTTACACCTACTACAGGATAATAATTGTATGAAGGATGACGGAAATAATATTCCACGTAAGGTTCGTTAAACGCCAATTCGCTACGCCAAACTAAAGTATCCGGTAAAGCTGCATCTACGATGGCCTGATTTTTTGGATCTGCTTCGGGATCAAAAACCTGACCAACCCAGTACATGTATTCACGGTAGTGCACATTAGCAACCTCGGTTTTATCCATAAAAAACGAGTTTACAGTAACTCTTTTAGGCACATTGTTCCAATCGCCCATAACATCTTCCTGAGTGGCTCCCATGGTAAAAGTACCGCCTTGTACAAATACAAGACCCGGGCCTGCTTTCACATCTTTAGGTTTTGCTACCTGAAAACCGCCCTGGTTTTTATCATTGTAATTCCAACCGGTAGCACCAGAAGTTGCTGGCTTTTTCTTAAAAATACTACCGTTTTTACAGGAAGTAAGTGCAACGATGCCACCCACCATCATAATTACTGAAGCAACTTTCATTATCTGTATCTGATTTAATTTAGAATGTAAACGACCTCCGGTAGCAATTATTGTGCTAGAAGGTAGCAGCGAATGTAAGAAAATAGTTCTGTAGAAAGTTCTGCTTTTTTGATAGATAAGATTGCGTGGGATTGTGTAAATAAACCTGCAGTTAAAAGTGAAACAGCCCCGGAGTTAAAATACCGCTTGTTTATCATTGAAATACAGTTAAAACCGGCCGTATGCTACAATTTTTTAACAAAACATAGCTGGACAACCAAAAATATTAGGTATTAAAAAAGGGGCTTCTACTTATAAAAAAAATAAAGTTTAAAGCACTTTTCAGGTTGATAATTGGGGATAATTGTTCTTTATAATTTCCTTTACAATTAAGATTGCTTTTCTCCGTTTCTTTACCACACCACCTTTTCACCCCTGTTCTTATGCGGGGACATAGCTTTTATTGTCTTATTCGATGTTGGATTTTCACCACCACCAACTTGAATACCTACACCTGCTACCACAATTTTTAATTTCAAAACACTTACGATGCAAGCACCCCAAACCTCCCTGGGCAATGGCAATACCTATGTGCCATCGCAAACCGATGAATGGCTGTGGTGGATGGCCACCGCCGAAAAAGAACTGATTCAAGACTGTGTGATAGACCGAAACCGCTACCGGATTATTGGTGCTTCGGTAGCCTGTACATGGTTTTTTGCCACCCTGGCATGGACGTATTTTTTTAGCACCACCGTTCCCAATGCCTTTATATATGTGCCCCTGGGCATTTTTATGGGCATCATTATTTTATGTATCGACAGGGCACTGATTAAAGGCATTAACAAGTTTAATAAAAACAAACTGACGCCGTTTTTATTCAGGGGATTGCTTGCAATTACCATTGGCACTTTTATGGCACAGCCTGCTGTACTGGCTATTTTTGATAAAGAGGTGCGGCTGCAAACATCGCTGGATAATGAAAAAAGAAAACAGCTGAAGCGTACTGAATTGGACGCCTTGT